>CAXTWC010000001.1:0-109114 GCA_964247805.1 uncultured Acetobacteraceae bacterium
GACCCAGTCGCGCATGGCGTCGTTCATCGCGTCCTTCAGCGTGCCGGCGCCGGAGCTGACGGGCACCACCTCGGCGCCCAGCAGCTTCATGCGGAACACGTTGGGCTTCTGCCGCTCGACGTCCGTGGTGCCCATGTAGACGGTGCAGGGCAGGCCGAACAACGCGCACACCGTCGCCGTTGCCACGCCATGCTGCCCGGCGCCGGTCTCCGCGATGATGCGCGTCTTGCCCATGCGCGAGGCCAGCAGGATCTGGCCCATGCAGTTGTTGATCTTGTGCGAGCCGGTGTGGTTCAGCTCGTCACGCTTGAAGTAGACCTTGGCACCGCCGAGCGACTTGGTCAGCCGTTCCGCGAACCATAGCGGGCTGGGACGGCCCACATAGTCGCGCAGATAACGGTCCAACTCGGCCTGGAACGCCGGGTCACGCTTGGCCTCCTCGTACGCCGCCTCCACCGACAGCACCAGCGGCATCAGCGTTTCCGCCACGAACCGCCCGCCGAAGCCGCCGAAGCGACCGCGCTCGTCGGGGCCGGAGCGTAGGGTGTTGGGGCGGGTCGGTGCGATTTGGTTCACGGCGGGCACTCCGGTGCGGCGGTCAGCAAGGGCGGGACATAGCGTAAGTGGTGACCCGGCGACAAACGCCCATGCTGCACATCAGGCGAGATGGCAGGCGACTTGGGATCCCCCGACCGGCCGCATCTGCGGTTCGACGGTGCGGCAGACGTCTTGCGCAATCGGGCAGCGGGTGTGGAAGCGGAAACCAGGAGGTGGATGCGCCGGGCTGGGGATTTCGCCGGTGAGCGGCACCCGCTTGCGAGCCCGCTGGACGTCGAAGTCCGGCTCCGGCACTGCGGAGAGCAGCGCCTGGGTGTAGGGATGCCGCGGTTCGGCGAACAGGTCGTCCCGCGGGGCAAGCTCGACCAGCCGGCCCAGATACATCACCGCCACCCGGTCGCAGACGTGCCGGACCACGGCCAAGTCGTGCGACACGAATAGCGACGCCATGCCGTGCGAGCGCTGCAGCTCCACTAGCAGGTTCAGGATCTGCGCCCGCACCGACACGTCCAGGGCGGAGACCGGCTCGTCGCACACCAGCAGGGCCGGGCGTAGTGCCAGGGCACGGGCGATCACCACGCGCTGCCGCTGCCCGCCGGAGAACTGGTGCGGGTAGCGGCCGGCGTGCTCGGCGCTCAACCCGACCTCGGTGAGCAAGGCGGCCACCCTGTCCCGCAGCGCCCGGCCGCGGGCCAGGCCGCGGACCAGCAGCGGTTCACCAACGGCGGCCCCGATGGTCATGCGCGGGTTGAGCGAGGTGGCCGGGTCCTGGAACACCATCTGCATCCGCGCCCGCGCCGCCCGGAGCTGGGTAGGGCTGGCGCCGGCGATCTCCATCCCGTCCACCACCACGCTGCCGGCGCTGGGCGGCTGCAGCCCGACCACGGCCTTCGCCAGGGAGGATTTGCCGCAGCCGGATTCACCCACCAGCCCGACGGTCTCGCCCGGCCCGACCCGCAGCGACACCCCGTCCACCGCGCGCACCGGCGGGCCGCGCCGGGCCGGGTAGTGCACGGCGAGATCGGTGATGGCCAGGGCGTCGGTCACGCGACTTGTTCCGCGTGCCAGCAGGCGGAGAACTGCCCGGCCCCCATGTCCCGCAAGGGAGGCACTTCGGCGCGGCAGTGATCGTCGGCTAGCGGGCAGCGTCCGGCAAAACGACAGCCAGGGGGAAACCGGCCCGGCGATGGCACCTGGCCCTCGATGGTGGCGAGCCGCGATTTCGGCGCGTCGGTCAGCCGCGGCAGGGCGGCGAGCAGCAGGGCGGTGTAGGGGTGGCGCGGCCGGCGGAACACGGTGTCGGCCGGCCCGGTCTCGGCGATGCGGCCGGCATACATCACCGCGACCCGCTGGGCGAAGTCGGCGACGACGCCCATGTCGTGGGTGATAACCACCACCGCCGTGCCGCGATCGGCGGCCAGGGCGCGGAGCAGGTCCAGGATCTGCGCCTGGATGGTCACATCCAGCGCGGTGGTTGGCTCGTCGGCGATCAGCACAGCGGGTTTGGAGATCAAGGCGCTGGCGATCATGACGCGTTGGCACATGCCGCCCGACAGCTCGAACGGATACTGGTCGATGCGCCGGGCCGGGTCGCTGATGCCGACTTCCTTGAGCATGGCAAGGACGTCGCTGCGGGCGTGGCGCAGGGGGCGACCCGTGGCCTCGGCGATCTGGGTGCCGACGGTGGAGAGCGGGTCGAGGGCAGCCTGCGGTTCCTGGAAGATCATGGACAGCCGGCGGCCGCGTATCCCGCGCATCTGGTGGTCCGGCAGGCTGCCGATCTCCGCGCCGTCCAGCACGATCCGGCCTGCCGTTTGTTGCACCGTGCGGGGCAGCAGCCGCATGGTGGCCAAGGCGGTCAGCGACTTGCCGCAGCCGGACTCGCCCACCAGCGCCAGCACCTCGCCGGGTGCGACGGCGAAATCCACCCCGTCCACCACGGCGTGGCCACCAATGGTCAGCCGTAAGCCGCTGACTTCCAACGCATGGTTCATCGGCCGAGCGACCGTGGGTCCAGCCGGTCGCGCAGCGCGTCGCCCAGTAGGTTGACGCAGACGACCAGCGTGAACAGCCCCAGGCCGGGGAACACAGTCAGCCACCACGCCCGCTCCACGTATTCCCGCCCGGCGCTCATGATCGACCCCCAACTGGGCGCAGGCGGCTGGATGCCGAGGCCGAGGAAGGACAACCCGGCCTCGAACAGGATCATCAGTCCGAACTCGCTGGTGGCGACCACCAACAGTGGCCCGGCGATATTGGGCAGGATGTGGCGCAACAGGATCCGGCTGGCTGGTGCGCCCGCCATCTCGGCCGCCTGGATGAAGGGCAGGGTGGCGACCTGCAAGGTGGAGGAATACGCCACCCGGGTGTAGCGCGGCCAGCGGGTGAAGCCGAGCACCAGGATCAGGTTCAGGAAGCTCGGGCCCAGCACCGCCACGGTCAGCACCGCGAGCAGGATGGCGGGGATGGACAGCACGGTGTCGACGAACCGCATGATCAGCGTCGCCGTCCAGCCACGGAACCAGCCGGCAGCCAGGCCCAGCGCGGTGCCGACCAACAGCGACACCGCGACTGACAGCGTGGCGACCGCGAAGGACGCCCGCGCGCCGAACAGGATGCGGGAGAGCAGGTCTCGGCCCAAATCGTCGGTGCCCAGCGGATAGACGCCGAGGCGCGGGCTGGAACTGCCGGGTGGCTTGAGGCGCAGCAGCAACGACTGGCGCAGCGGGTCGTGCGGCGACAGCCACGGGGCCAGCAGGGCCGCGAGCGCGAACGCCGCCAGGATCGCCAGCAGGATGAGTAGGCCGGGCCGCAGCTTCATGCGGCGGCGCGGATCCGCGGATCGACGGCGCTGTAGGCCAGGTCCGCCAGCAGGTTCAGCACGATGTAGGTCACCGAAACAAACAGCACGATTGCCTGCACCAGCAAGAAGTCGCGCGACGCGATCGACTGCACCGCCAGCTGGCCGATGCCGGGCCAGGCGAACACCGTCTCCACGATCACGGCGCCGGCCAGCAGGTTGCCAATTTCGAGCGCGATCACGGTGATCACGGGAATGGCGGCGTTGCGCAACACGTGCCGGGCCACGGCACCGGCCAGCGACAGCCCCCGGGCGCGGGCGGCGGTCACGTAGTCCCGGCTCAACTCGTCCAGCACGGACATACGGGTCATGCGGGCGAAGGTGGACATGGCGAGCGCACCCAGCGCCACCGAGGGCATGATGAGCGAGGCCGGGCCGTCCGCGCCGGAGGTCGGCAGCCAGCGCAGCACGACGCCGAACAGCAGGATCAGCAGGATGCCGGACCAGAAGGTGGGCAGGCTCTGCCCGGCCAGTACGAAGGCTGCCAGCAGTCGCTCCACCACCCCGCCGCGCCACACGGCCATGGCGATGCCGGCGGGGATGCCCACGACCAGCGCGATGGCGAGTGCGCCCCCAGCGAGTGCCAGCGTGTAGGGAATGCGGGAGGCGAGGATTTCGGTCACCGGTGCACGCTGCACCAGCGATTGGCCGAGGTCGCCGTGGGCCATGTCGTCGAGGTACGACAGGTATTGCACGGGCAGCGGCCGGTCGAAACCGAGCTGGTGGCGCAGTTCGGCGATCTGCTCCGCGCTGGCCCCTTCCGGCACCAGCAGCAGCGTGGGGTCACCGGACAGGTGCAGCACGAAGAACACCAAAGTGAGCACGCCAAATGTCGCGACCGCCGCTTGCAGCAGCCGGGCGCCGAGATAGCGGATCATGCGTTCCTTCCTTCTCCCTCTCTCGCTGGGAAAGGGTGGGGTGAGGGACCTTGGCCCCAGGCGCTGATCCATGCGCCGTATGCGAGCTCCCTCACCCACCCTCTCCCAGGGGGAGAGGGCTTTCATTCTCCCGGAGGGAGAGCGCTTTCATTCCCGCCGTGGCCATCCTTACGGCTGCCACCGCATGTCGAACACGAAGAACGCCTCGTTGGCCGTCGGCGTCCACCGCAACTGCGCCTTTGCGCCATACAGCGCCACATCCTGGAACAGCCCGATGCCTGGCACGTCGTCGTGCAGGATCTGGAACGCTTTCCGGTAATCGTCCTTGCGCGTCGTCTCGTCCAGGGTGGAGCGGGCGGCGTCCACCAGCGCGTCGAACGCCGGGTTGCTATATTTGGACCAGATGCTGCCAGTGCGGAACAGCGGGAAAATCACGCCGTCCACGTCCTGGCACGCGCACGACCACCGCCCCTGCGACAACCCGCCCGCCTGCTCCGCGTCGCCCTGGCGGCGGCGTAGGTAGCTGGGCTGGTCTAGCACCTGGATGTCCACCTTCAGTCCGATATCGGCCAGCATCTGCTGCACCGCTTCGTTCAGCCGGCGGTCGTAGACGGGGGAGGTCAGGAACACCACCGTCGCTCCCTCGGCGCCGGCCTGCTTGACCAGGGCGCGAGCGGCGTCCGGATCGAACGGCCAGGCCGGCACGTCCGCCGCGTAGCCGAAATTGGCCGGGGTGGAGACCTCGTTCACCGGGCGCGCGAAGCCTTGCTGCAGGGCGCTGATCAGCGTGTCGCGGTCGATGCCCATGGCGATCGCCTTGCGCACCCGCACATCCTTGGTTGCCCCGGCAGTCGGGTTCACGAACAGATACGCCACCCGCTCGGTCGGCACGGATAGCACCTGCAACCCGCGTGCATCCTTCAGTGCCTCCGCGTCGTCGGGTGATAGGCCGCGCACGATGTCGGCGCGCCCGGCGCGCAGGTCGGCGACGCGGGTGGTCACGTCGGGCACGGCGCGGAAGGTGACGGTGGGGAATGGGGCGGGGCCGCGCCAATAGCGGGGATTGGCGTCCAGCACGACCGACACGCCGCGCTGCCACGAGCGCAGTTTATAGGGCCCGCTGCCGATCGGCGTCTGGTTGAACGCGCTGTCCCCGACCTTCTGCACGTAAGCCTTCGGGATGATCGACAGCTTCACCAACTGCGCCAGCAAGACGGGGTAGGGTGACTTGGTGTGCAGCGTGACTTGCGCCGGGCCGGTGACGTCCGCACGCGTGATCTGGTCGAACTGGCTGAGCTGCGAGCTCTTGAACGCCGGGTCGATGATGCGGGTGACGCTGAACGCAACGTCGTCCGGGGTCAGCGGCGAGCCATCGCTGAAGTGGATGTCGGTGCGCAGGTCGAACACGATGGTCAGCGGGTCGGCATAGTGCCAGGCGGTCGCCACTTGCGGCACGATCTCGCCGGCGGTGTTACGCGTGACCAGGTTGTCGAAGATGTTGCGATAGACGCTGTAGCTGTCCGTGTCCCATTGCAGCTGCGGGTCCAGGTTCGACACGTCGGCCGCGAGATCCACTGTCAGCTCGGTCTTGGCGGTTTGCGCCCAGGCAGGTACGGCAAGCAGCAGCGACGCCGCAATGATCAGGTGGCGCATCAGTCTCCCTTCCACAGCAGGCGCGGACACTGCACGCCCGCACTCGAGCGTGCAATCGGCAAGCAAGCTGGCCGGGCAGCCGAGCACCTGCCATGGTGGGTCGCCCGATTCGGAGCCCGCCCCGCATGCGTCTTCTTGCCTTGTCCGCCGCCCTGATGCTCGCCGCCGCCCCGATCGCGCACGCCGACCAGGCGCTGTTCGTGGTGGACCTGCCGACCGAGCCGGCCTCGCTGGACCCGCAATTGCAGTGGGACCCGGACAGCACCAGCGTCTATCGCAACATCTTCGACAACCTGCTCACCCGCGATGCCAGCGGCGCCATCGTGCCGCAAGTGGCGACTGCTTGGCATTACGAGTCCGATACCAGCATCGTCTTCACCATCCGCGACGGCATCAGCTTCCACGACGGCTCGCCGCTCACCCCGGAGGACGTCGCGTTCAGCATCCGCCGCATCATCGACCCGGCGTTCAAAAGCCCGCAGCTCAGCCAGTTCGACCAGATCACCGCCGCCGACTCCGTCGGCCCGCACGAGGTCCGCGTCACAACCCGCACCGCGTACCCGGTGCTGCTGGCGCAATTGACGAAGCTGTCCATCGTGCCCAAAGCGGTCGTGCAGCGGCTGGGCGCCGGGTTCAACCAGGCCCCGGTCGGTAGCGGCCCCTACCGCTTCGTCTCCCGCACGCAGGGCGTGAAGGTGGAGCTGGCGGCCAACCCCACGTATTGGCGCGGCAAGCCCCCGTTCGACCGGGTGGAGATGCACCCCGTGCCCGACGAATCCACCCGCATCGCCGACGTGCGGACCGGGCGGGCCGACATCACGCGAATCCTCTCCACCGACGACGCCGACCAGCTGCACAGCGACCCGGCGCTCAACGTGCTGTGGGCGCCCACCGAACGCGTGACCATGGTCGAGCTCAACGCGCTGGATGGTGCCACCAAGGACCCGCGCGTGCGTGAAGCCATCGCCCACGCCATCGATCGCGACACCATCGTGGAGGCGCTGCTGAAAGGCTACGCCAAACCGGTGAACGAACCGTTGACGCCGGCGAGCTTCGGCTACGACGCATCCACTCCCGCTTATGGGTTCGACCCCGACAAGGCGCGCGCCCTGTTGAAGCAGGCGGGCGTGGCGCCGGGCACAGTGGTGAGTTTCCTGACGTCCCCGGGGTTCGATCAGCGCATCGTGCAGGCGGTGCAGCAGATGCTCGGCGATGTCGGGCTGGACGCGAAGCTGAGCACGGTGGATCTGGCCACCTATTTGCGGTTGCGCCAAGGCCGTCCGGACGAGGCGGGCGACGTGTCGTATTTCCGCTGGTCGTGCGGTTGCCAGGATGCCGACGGCACGCTGTTCCCGCTATTCGACAGCTCCAGCCAGTGGGCGAAATACCGCAACCCGGCGGTGGACACCGCGCTTCGAGCCGCCCGCTCCACGCTGGATGCGGCGGCGCGCGCGGCGGATTACCGCTCGGCGCTGGCGGCGATCCACGACGATGTGGCGGTGGTGCCGCTGTTCCAGGACGCGACGATGTTCGTGGCCCGCAAGCCGGTGCGGTTCCAGCCGACCGCCAGTGAGTCGTTCTTCCTGTTCGACATGGGTTGGGCTGCGGCTAAACCCTGACGTCAGTGCGGCGTCCGGGCCAGGAACGCGGGATCGTCGGCGAAGTGGCACGCGGCGAAATGGCTTGGAGCCACCTCCCGCAACGCTGGCACCTTCGTGACGCACACATCCTGCGCCAGCCAGCAGCGGGTGCGGAACGGGCAGCCGGAGGGTGGGTTCAGTGGGCTCGGCACATCCCCGGTGAGCACGATCCGTTTACGCCGGGTCGCCACCTCGCCGCCGGGCGTGGCTGAGAGCAGCGCCCGGGTGTAGGGCATGCGCGGGTCGTCATACAGCGCCTCCGCATCCGCGAGTTCCACCAAGCGACCCAGATACATCACGCCCACGCGGTCGCTGATATACTCCACCACCGACAGATCGTGCGCGATGAACAAATAGGTCAATCCGAATTCGCGCTGCAGGTCCGAGAGCAGGTTCAGCACCTGGGATTGCACCGACACGTCCAGGGCGGACACCGGCTCGTCGGCCAGAACGAACTTCGGCCGCAACGCCAGCGCGCGGGCGATGCCGATGCGCTGCCGCTGCCCGCCGCTGAACTCGTGCGGATAGCGGCCGAGATGTTCGCGCCGTAGGCCCACAACGTCGATCAGCTGCTCGATGCGGGCGTCCCGTTCGTCCCGGCCCAGGATGCCCTGCACGATCAGCCCCTCGGCGATCACCTGGCGGATCGTCATGCGTGGGTCGAGCGAGCCGTGCGGGTCCTGGAAGATCGCCTGGATGTTGCGCCGTGCCTGCTTCAGCCGACCGGGGGGTAATTGCACCAGGTCTTCGCCCTCGAACAGGATCTGGCCGGAACGCGGTTGCTCCAGGCGCAGGATGGAGCGGCCGAGGGTGGATTTGCCGCAGCCGGATTCGCCGACGAGACCGAAAGTCTCGCCGCGGCGGATGGTGAACGAGACGTCGTCCACCGCCTTCACCCATTCCGTTCCGCCGAACCAGCCGCCGGACTTCTTGTAGTATGTGCGCAGGTTGCGGATATCGAGCAGCGTGTCGTCCACCGTTAGTACAGCCTCGTAGGGTGGGCTGCTTGCAGCCCACCACTCCGCGCGTGGCCGGTGGGCTGCAAGCAGCCCACCCTACGGCTTGGGAGCAGGTTCATGGCATCCATCAATACAGCCAACAGGCGACGTCGCGGCCGTCGCCAGGGTCGCGGAAGCCAGGGTCGGTCGCGCACACATCCATCGCGCGCCGGCAGCGGGGTTGGAACGGGCAGCCCGGCGGCATCTGCAACGGGTTCGGCACCGCGCCGCCGATCGCGTCCAGTCGCACGCCGCGCTTGGCCCGGGTCGGGATCGTGGCAAGCAGCCCGCTGGTGTACGGATGCTTCGGGTCGGCCGTCACCTGCGCCACCGTGCCGCGCTCCATCACCCGGCCGCCATACATCACCACCACGTGGTCACACAGTTCTTCCACCACGCCGATGTCGTGGGTGATCAGCAGCACCGCGGTGTTCACCTTCTGCCGCAGCCCGCGAATCAGGTCGAGGATCTGCGCCTGGATGGTTACGTCCAAAGCCGTGGTGGGCTCGTCCAGGATCAGCAGGTCCGGCTCGTTCACCAGGGCGATCGCGATGGTGACGCGTTGCCGCATGCCGCCGCTGAGCTGGTGCGGGTATTCCTGCACCCGGCGCTCCGGCGAGGGAATGCCGAGCAGCTGAAACAACGCCACGACCCGCTCCATCGCTTCCCGGCGGCCCGATTTGCTATGGGCGAGCAACGCCTCCACGACCTGGTCGCCGACGCGGTAGACCGGGTTCAGCGCCGTCATCGGGTCCTGGAACACGAGGCAGATCTGGCGGCCGCGGATGTCGCGGATTTCTCGTTCCGACAGCCCCACCATGTCGCGCCCGCGGAACAGGATGCGGCCACCGGCGACGAAGCCGGGTGGCTCCAACAGGCGCATGATGGACATCGAGGTCACCGTCTTGCCCGACCCGGACTCGCCGACAATCCCCAGGCTGCCGCCGGGTTCGAGCGCGAAGCTGACACCATCGACTGCCTTCACGACGCCGGCACGAGTGCGGAAGTGCGTCTGCAGGTCCTGCACATCCAGCAGGCTGGTCATGCAGGGCGTTGGACCCGTACCTCGCCGCCCTGCATCACCAGCCGTACGTCCGCGAGGCGGGACAGATCGTCGAGCGGGTTGCCGGCCACCACGATCACGTCGGCGATCATGCCGGGTTTCAGCGTGCCCACTGTGTCCTCCACGCCCAGCACGCGCGCGGCGAGCCCGGTGCCGGCGGTGATCGCCTCCAATGCGGGCATGCCGCCCTGGTGCATCAGTTCCAGCTCCAGCGGCAGGCCTTCGATCGTGGTGAAGCGCCAGCCGGCGTCGGTGCCGGCGACCCAGGTGACGCCCGCCTCGTGCATGCGGCGGAACTGCGATAGGTTGTCGTCGAACATGCGCAGCCAACGGTCGAGCACGATCGGGTCGGGATGCTCCATCGCGCGCAGGGCCTTCAGCATGAAGCCGCCAACCGCGAGCGTGCTGGTGCAGGGAATGCCGGCGCGGGCCGCCTTCTCCGCCGTGGCCGCTACGAATTCCTGCCGGCCTTCGCGGTTCACCAGGAAGCCGGCGTGCTCGATGCCGTCGAACCCGGCGTCGATCACCCACTCCGTCGCCTGCGCGCACAGGCAGTGCGCGGTGATCTTGCGGCCCAGCCGGTGCGCCTCGTCGGCCAGCGCCGTGAGCTCCGCCTGGCTGTAGGAGGGCAGCCACGACTGGGTGTTCAGCGTGCCGCCGCCGGTCGCCATCACCTTGATGAAGTCGGCCCCCAGCTTGGCCATCTCGCGCACCTTGAGGCGCACGCCGTCCACGCCATCCGCCTCGCCGCCGAAGTACCAGGTGTGGCCGCCGGTGATGGTGATCGGCTGACCGCAGGCGAGGATGCGGGCGCCGTGCCCGTGCCCCATCTCGAAGGCGCGGCGGGTATCGAACACCGTCCGCCGAGCCCCGCCCACGTCGCGCACGGTGGTGATCCCGGCCGCCAACGCCCGCGTTGCGCAGAGCGTGGAGGTGGCCACCAGCGTCCCATCGCTCTCGCGCACGCAGACCTCGAGCGTGGTGCCGTCGCCGGGTAGGTTGAGGTGCACGTGGGTGTCGATCAGCCCGGGCAACAATGTGCAGCCGCTGAAGTGAAGCTGCTCCGCATCGGCCGGCACTGCGCCGTCCGGGGCCTTGCCGGAGAACACGGCCTTGATCTTGCCGGCCTCGACGACCAGCACGGCGTCGGTGATCGGCGCGGCGCCGGTGCCGTCCAGCAAGCGATCGGCGTGGATGACAGTGGTCATGATTGCCCCCTTCACTTCGACATCGAGGCAGCGCCGAAATACTCGAACCCGCCGCCCGAGTAGGTCAGCCCGGTCAGTTTCTTGCTGGTCATCACCAGGTCGATGTTCTGCCGGATCGGCAGCTCGATGGCCTGGTCCATGATGATCTTCTGCGCCTGGGAATACAGGCTGAGACGCTTGGCCGGGTCGAGCTCCTGCTGGCCGTCGGCAATCGCCTTGGTCAAAGCCGGGTCGGTGAAGTGGCTCCAATTGAAATACTGGTCGGGGGTGAACCACAGCCGCAGCGCGTCCGGATCGACGGCGATGTACTGCAGCGGCGTCATGTCCATCTGGCCCTTGAGGTTGGCGTCGAGCCAGGCGGGGGTGGCGAGTTGCTGCACGCTGGCATCCATGCCGGCCTTGCGCAGATAGCCCTGGATCGCCTGGGCCAGCAGCGGATACGAGGTGGAGGTGGAGAGCGCGGTGAGCGTGATGGTCAGCCGCTTGCCGTCCTTCTCCCAGAACTCGCCGGGCTTGGTCCAGCCGGCCTCCTTCAGCAAATCTGCCGCTTTCGCCGGGTCGTATGGATAAGAATTTTCCAGCGCTTCGTCGTAGCCGGTCATGCCGCGGACCAAGGGCGTGTTGCTGACCGGGTAGGCGCCGGCGTCGGCCAACTGCACGACGCCCTTCTTGTCCACCGCGTATTCGATGGCTCGGCGTACGGCGATGTCGTTGGTGGGCCAACTGCCGGCGTTGATCGGTGCGAAGATGCCCATGCCGGTGATCGGCACCGGGATGCTGGTGAAGCGGTCCATTTTGCCGAGCGCGTTCCAGAACACGCCGGGCACGTCCTGGATCACCTCGGACTGGCCGGCCTGGAACTGGCTGACCCGGGCCTGCGGGCTGCTGACGATCTGAAAGGTGATTTGCGCGATGTCGGGCGGCCCGGTGAATTTCGTGGCCGGTGGGTTCCAGGCATACGCATCGTTGCGCTTCAAAACCAGGCTCTGGCCGGCCTGGTAGCTGACCATGCTGAACGGCCCGGTGCCGACCGGATGCAGCCCTAGATCCGGGCCGTAATCCTTGATCGCCTTGGGCGACTGGATGCCGAGATACGGCTCACCGAGCTGCGCCAGGAACGGAGCGTACGGCGCCGAGCAGCTGACCTGCACCGTGTATTTCGCGACCGCCTTCACCGTCGTGCAAGCGCCGAGCAGGTTGAGCGAGATCTTCGACTGGCTGGTCTTGTCGGTGATGTAAGCGAAATTCGCCACCACCGCGTCGGCATCGAACGGCGTGCCGTCCTGGAAGGTAACACCCTCGCGCAGAGTAAAAGTGTAGGTCTTCTTGTCGTCCGAGATCTCCCACTTCGTGGCCAAGGCGGGCGTGACCTGCAGGTCGGGCGTGAGCCAAACCAGCGTGTCGAAGATGTTGACGTCGATCGGCCCCACGTTGCGGTTACCAGTGGTCGCCGGGTTCAACGTGTCGAACGGGCCGGCCCAGCCAACGGTGATCTTGGCGTCCTTGTCGGCCGGCGCCGCGAACGCCGGCTGGGCCAGCAATGCCGCCGCAGCGACGGTCATGGGAAGGAGGGAGCGCATGGGCGTATCCTGTCTGTTGCGGCACTAGGCGCGTGCGAGGGTCGGGTCGAGCTGGTCGCGTAGGCCATCGCCGATCAGGTTCACCCCGATAACGAACAATGCGAGAAACATGCCGGGGAACACGGTGATCCACCAGGCTAGGGTGATGTAGTTCTGTCCGTCGTTCAGGATGGCGCCCCATTCCGGCAGCGGCGGTTGCACGCCCACGCCGATGAAGCCCAAGGCCGCAATCCACAGTACGGCGATACCGAGCCAGGTGGTCGTCAGCACGATGATGCCCGGCGAAACATTGGGCAGGATGTGTCGCCAGATGATGTGCGGCGCCCCGGCCCCGAGCGTCACGGCGGCATCGACATAGGGCAGGTGGCGGACCTCGGCGGTCGCGCCCTCGACCAGGCGGGCGTAGATCGGCGTCAGCACCACGGCGATCGCGATCACGCCGTTCACCAGTCCCGGCCCGAGCACCGCCGACACGGCCAAGGCGAGCAGGATGCCGGGGAACGCCAGCAGCAAATCCACCAGGCGCATGATGGCGAACCGCGTAACCCCGCCGGCATACCCGGCGAGCAACCCGAGCGTCACGCCCGCCACGCCGCCCAGCAGAACCACGCAGAAACTCGCCAGGATCGTCGTACGGCCGCCGTACAGCACGCGAGCAAACAGATCCCGCCCGAACGCGTCGGCGCCCATCAGGTGCTGCAGCGACGGTGGTGCGAAACTGAGCCCCGGGTCCTGCAGGTTCGGGTCGGCGGAGGTGAGCAAAGGTGCCGCGGCCAGCAACAGCACGAGCAGCGCGGAGATCAGCACGCCGACCGAAAAACTGCGATGGCGGAGCATGTCCCTCACCGGTGCCCGACCCGCGGATCGAGCAGGGGGTACAGCAGGTCCACCACGAAATTACACAGGGCGTAGATGACGGCGATGATCAGCACGACGGCCTGCACCGTCAGGTAGTCCTTCGCCAGGATCGCCTGCACCAGCAACCTGCCAATTCCGGGGCGGGAGAACACCGTCTCCACGATCACGGTCCCCGCCAGCAATTGCCCGACCTGCAGCCCGGCCACCGTGACCACGGGCAGTAGGGCATTGCGCAGCACGTGCCGCCGGAACACTTGGCCGCGGGTGATGCCCTTGGCGCGCGCGGTGATCACGTGGCGCAGGGTCTGTGCCTGCACCACGCTCGAGCGGACGAAGCGCGCGTTGAACCCGGCGGTCCCCAGCGCCAAAGTGGCGGCGGGCAGGACCAGGCCCTTCAGCGACGTGCCGCCGACCACATCGAACCATGGCAGTTGCACGGCGAACAGCAGAATTAGCAGCAGGCCCAGCCAGAAGCTCGGGATCGACATGAACGCCAGCGCCACGCCCATCGCCGCGGTGTCGGCGAACTGGTTGCGCCGGACCGCCGCGGTGATGCCGATCGCGGCGCCCAGCAGCAGCGAGACGGACAGGCTGGCGAACGTCAGCTCGATGGTGGCCGGCAGGTTCTCCGCGATGAGGGAGGCGACGGATTGCTGCTGTCCGTAGGAGTATCCAAAGTCGCCATGCAGCACGTTGCCGAGCCAAATCACGTATTGTTCCGGGATGCTCCGGTCCAGACCGAGTTGTTGGTGCAGGCGAGCGATCAGCGCCGGGTCACCGGCGTTGGTGCCGAGCATGACCACGGCCGGGTCGCCCGGGATGAGGCGGATGAGGAAGAAAACCAGGAGCGTGATGCCGAAAGCCAGGGCGCCGATGGAGGCGAGACGTTTCAGGACGTAACCACTCATGCGGGGGAGCGTAGAGCGGACAGCGCGCCCCGGCTAGCTTCTCCCTCTTTTAGCGGCTCTCGCCTACGAAGGCGGCGGTGAGTTCGGTGACCCTTTGCAACGCCGCCGGTGGTAAGGGCCCTTTCAGCACGGCCGCCAATGCCGCTTCGAACTCGTCAACGCTGGCCATGCCGACCAGGATCGTCCCCATCGCCGGATGCGCGATCGCGAACCGGATGGCAGCTTCCGGGAGCGACGCCGCGAAGCCCTCCGTGACCAGCGGCATGAGTCGTTTGGCCCGGGCCAGATCGGTGTCGTATTTTACCGCAGAGCCGATCGGCGCTGGGGCAGGGCTGGCAATCGGGTGGCGGTCGGCCGAACCGCTCAACGCACCACCGGCCAGCACGCGGATGCCGATTGCGCCGACGCCGCGGCGACGCGTGTGCTCGAGCAGAAGGCCGTAATCCTGCGCCGGGTAGCCGGCCGGCAATGCGCTCCCGGCCGAGGGATTGAGCATGTTGTAGCTGATCTGCGCACTGCCGAAGACGCCGGTGTCGATCACCTGCTGCAAGGCGGCCGTGTCGCCCACCGCGGTCAGCCCGAGCAACCGGAGCTTGCCAGCGTCACGCAGCGCCTGGAAGGCGGGCACCACTTCGTCGATCACCTGACGCACGCTCAGGCTCTCACCGCCGCCGTCCGTGGTTATTGGATTGTGCAGGTGGAACACGTCGACCCGGTCCCGCTGCAGGCGCCGTAGGCTCGCGTCCAGTGACGTGGTTATCGTCGTGGCTATGCGGTCGAACTCCGCCGACAACAGCCTCACCTTGGTTCCGACCACGGCGTCCGGCGCGTGCAACTTGGCGAGCGCGATGCCGAGATGCGTTTCGGACGCACCGTCGCCGTACTGGACCGCGGTGTCGAAATAGTTGATGCCAACTTCGAGCGCCCGGGCAATGGCGCGCTCTCGATCGGCTGGCGTGCCGCGCACCATCAAGCCGCCAACGGCACCACAGCCGAAGCCAAGGAGCGAGACAGGTATCCCATCAGGGCCAAACGGCCGGGTCTCGATCGACATGTCGTTTTCCAACAGGACCCCGCGTCTTGGGGCGAAAAGGTTAGACCGCCCTGAGTCGGCGTGCTTTCGGCGGTTCTTGCCCGGGACCGGCGTAACCGTCATCTTCGATCAACCGCAACTGAACGCCTGGCTTGCCCTTCTCCGCCGGCACATCCAGCGGAATCGGCCAGACGCACTCCGCTCGTCCCTCCTCGCCGCGCAGGGCCAGGAACACGATCCGCTCGACACCGCCAGTCACGCCGGTTTCGATCGCGAGCCGGAACACGAGACCCTCGGCGGCATCGGTCCCCAGCGCCAGGCCGAGTTGCTGGGCTTCGGCTTCCTGCCGCCGCAACGTGCGGACCGTCGGTTCTTCGGCGAAACCACGGAAGAACCGCACCGGCACTTGGTCGATCAGGAACACGAAATGGTGGCTATCGTCCATCACCCGCAGCCACGAGTGCTCCCGCGAGTCGGCCACCCGCTTCAGCCGCTGCTTGCCGAACGCATAGGCGCGGCAGCCGACAGACCAGCTATCGTCCCCCATTTCGTACGCCGCCAACGCCACTGCATCGCGCCGGGCGTTGGCGAGCAGGCGGGCACAAAGCCGCAGGCGTTCCTCCGTCAGCGCCGGGTGAAACTCCCAGGGCATGCGAGGGGCGTGGGATGGACCGTTCTGAACCGCGTCAATCATGACCTAGGCTGGCATTGACAACCGATTCGGCACAACAAGCATGTCGGACCCAGTCGGTCACGGTGTCGAGTGCTCAGCGCATCGTCTGCCACCGATCGCCAACGTCGTAGAGTGCTGGTCAACCGCAAGCCCGAAGTGGCATGGTTTTTGGGTCGACCTGTCAGACCTCGAGTAGGAGTGATGTGATGGCGAATGTCGTCGTGGGTGGCCAAGCCGTCAATTGCGAATTCGGGATGTAGTCTGGTGGCCGGGTTCCTCCTGCGTCGCCTGGGGCAAAGCCTGGTGCTGCTGGTGCTGGTCTCGATGATCGGCTTCGCCCTGCTGCACTTGGCGCCGGGGGGGCCGTTGGCGCAGTTCGCGCTGACGCCGGGCATGTCGCAGGAATCGATGAAGCTGATCGCGCACCAGATGGGGCTGGATCAGCCTTTGCCGGTGCAATACCTGAATTGGCTGCGGCATCTGCTGGCGGGGGATTGGGGCCGGTCGTATCGCGACAGCCAACCGGTGCTATCGGTGATCGCCTCGCATTTGGGCGCGACACTCGAGCTGATGGGCAGCGCCACGCTGCTGGCCGTGATCCTCGGCACCTGGGTGGGTGTGCTGGGCGCGATCCGGCGCTACTCGTTGGCGGACTACACGGCGACCGTCGGCGCTATGATCGGGCTGTCAATCCCCACCTTCTGGTTCGGGCTGGTGGTGATCTACCTGTTCTCCGTCCGCTTGGCGTGGCTACCGGCGGGCAACATCGCCACCGTCGGCAACGGGTCGTTCCTCGACTACGCGCGCCATTTGATCGAGCCCTGCGTCGTGCTGGCGCTGGTTACGGTCGCGACCTGGAGCCGCTACATGCGCGCCTCGATGCTGGAGGTGATCAACCAGGACTACGTGCGCACCGCCCGCGCCAAGGGCCTGCGCCGCACCCAAGTGCTGATCCACCACAGCCTGCGTAACGCATTGCTACCGATGATCACCGTGGCCGGAATTCAGGTTCCGACCCTGCTCAGCGGCGCCCTGGTGACCGAGACGGTGTTCACCTGGCCCGGCATGGGGCGGCTGTTCCTCGACTCGCTGGGCTACCGCGATTACCCGGTGGTGATGGGCCTACTCATGTTTTCGGCCATCCTGGTGCTGTTGGGCAGCCTGGTGGCGGACCTGTTATACGTCGTCGCCGACCCGCGGGTGCGGCTCACATGAGTGAGGCCGTGCTCACAACCATCGCCCTGCCGCCGGCCCGGTCCACCGGCGCCTGGCCGCGCTTCCGCAGGCATCGGCTCGCGGTGGCCGGGATGGTGGCCGTGGTGCTGCTGGTCGCCGCCTGCGCGTTCGGCCCGATGGTCAGCCCTTGGGGCCCGCTGACCATCGACTTGCGCCACCGCTTCCAGGCGCCGCTCGCCGGGCCGCATTGGCTGGGCAGCGACCAGCTGGGGCGGGACCTGCTGGTCCGGCTGTTGATGGCGGGGCGCATCTCGCTGACCGTGGGCTTCGTCGCCATGGGCATCAGCACCGCGGTGGGCGTGGCGGTGGGGCTGCTCGCCGGCTTCTACCGCGGCTGGATCGGCACCGTGCTGATGCGAATGGTGGACGCCGTGCTCTGCTTCCCCTCCATCTTCCTGCTGCTGACCCTGGCGGCACTGATCAGCCCGAGCCTCGCCACCATCACCCTGATCATCGCCCTGACGGCCTGGATGGAAGTGGCGCGCGTGGTGCAAGGCCAGGTGATCGCCCTGCGCGAACGCGATTTCGCCGTCGCGGCCGAGGCGATCGGCGCCAGCGACGGCGCCATCATGCTACGCGAACTGCTGCCCAACATCATGGCGCCGATCATCGTGGCCGCCACACTGAACGTCGCCCGCGCGATCCTGTCCGAGTCGTACATCAGCTATCTCGGCTACGGCATCCAGCCGCCCACCGCGAGCTGGGGCAACATGCTGAACAACGCCCAGGAATACCTGGAAAGCGCCCCCTGGCTCGCTTTGCTGCCCGGCGCGATCATCACCATTGCCGTCACCAGTTTCAATTTCATCGGCGACGGCTTGCGCGACGCACTCGACCCGCGCGGAGACCGCACGGTATGACGCTGCTCGCGGTGGAAGGGCTGACGGTTCGTTTCGGCGGCGTGCCCGCGATCGAGGACGTGTCGTTCTCGCTGGCAGCCGGCGAAACGCTGGCGATCGTGGGCGAATCCAGCTCCGGCAAGAGCGTCACCGCGCTGGCGCTGATGCAGTTGCTGGACAAGCGGTCGAGCCACGTATCGGGCCGTGCGATGCTGGGCGACTCCGACCTGATCGCGCTACCGGAGCGCGCGATGGCGGATTTGCGCGGCCGGGCGATCAGCATGATCTTCCAGGAACCGATGACGTCGCTGAACCCGGTGCACACCGTGGGCGACCAAATCGCCGAATCGCTGATCCGGCACGAGCGGCTGAGCGCTCGGGCGGCCAAGGCGCGTGCAGTCGAACTCCTGACCCAATTAGGCATACCCGAACCAGCCCGGCGTGCCAGCGCCTTCCCGCACCAGCTCTCCGGTGGGATGCGGCAGCGGGCGATGATCGCGACCGCCCTGGCATGCCGCCCCCGCATCCTGATCGCCGACGAGCCGACCACGGCGCTGGACGTCACCATCCAGGCGCAGATCCTGGACCTGCTGCGCCGCCTGCAGCAGGAAACCGGGATGGCGATGATCTTCATCACCCACAACCTCGGCGTCGTGGCGGAAATCGCCGACCGGGTGGTGGTGATGTATGCCGGCGAGGTCGTGGAGAACGCCCCCGTGGCGACGCTGCTGGCCCGGCCGATGATGCCGTATACCGCCGGGCTGATGCGCTCGGTGCCCCGGCTGGATGCGGTGCTGGACAGCCACCGTCGCCTGACCGCGATCCCCGGCCATGTGCCCGATCCGCGCCACCGCCCACCTGCCTGCCGCTTCCAGCCGCGCTGCTCCCACGCCCGCCCCGACCCGTGCGAACGCGCCCGCCCGGTGCTGGAGGCGGCCGCTCCCGAACACCGCGTGCGCTGTGCCCGTTGGCGGGATATCGCGGCATGAGCGAACCGTTGGTGCAATTGCGCGACCTCAGCAAGTGGTATCCCTTGCCGCGCCGCAATCCGTTCCGCCCACCGGAGCACGTCCGCGCGCTGGACGGCGTGTCGTTCGACATCCACCGCGGCGAGGTGTTGGGGCTGGTGGGCGAATCTGGTTCCGGCAAGACCACCGTAGGCCGTACCTTACTACGCCTGACCGAGCCGACGCGCGGCACCATCCATTTCGCCGGGCAGGACATCACCCATCTTTCGCGGCGCGAATTACGCCCGGTGCGGCGCCGGATGCAGTTGGTGTTCCAGGACCCTTACGGCTCGCTGAACCCGCGCCAGACCGTGGAGCGCGTGCTGTCCACGCCCTTGATGGTGCACGAGCCCACACTGACGCCAAAGCAGCGTCGCGTGCGGGTCGAGGAAGCGTTGGAACTGGTCGGCCTGTTCGCGGGCGCCGCCGACCGCTACCCGCACGAGTTCTCCGGCGGGCAGCGGCAACGCATCGGGATCGCCCGTGCGCTGATGGTGCACCCGGACCTGCTGGTGGCCGACGAGCCGGTCTCCGCCCTCGACGTCTCGGTGCAGGCGCAGGTGGTGAACCTGCTGCTCGACTTGCGCGAACGGCTGGGGCTGACCGTGCTGTTCGTGGCGCACGATCTGGCCGTGGTGGGCACCATCTCCGACCGGGTCGCGGTGATGTATCTGGGCCGCATCGTGGAACTGGCGGAGACGGCGGCGCTGTTCACCGGCCCGCGCCACCCCTACACCGAAGCGCTGTTCTCCGCCGTGCCGACCGTCGACGCGGCCGCCCGGCAGACGCGCATCCTGCTCCGCGGTGACATCCCGAGCCCGATGCGGCTGCCCTCGGGCTGCGTGTTCCGCACCCGCTGTCCCTACGCCCAGCCGCGCTGCGCCGAGACCGTACCCGAGCTGCGACAGGTGGCCGACGGGCATTGGAAAGCCTGCATCCGCGACGACCTCGCGCTGGCCGCCCCAGTCGCGTCGCGCATACCGGAAGCCGTGAGTTAGCATTGTCCTGCCTGAACCCTCGTTAGGAGCCAGCTATGACCGCACACATCATCCGCCGCCGGTCCGTCCTCCAGTTCGGGATCGCGGCTGGCGCCATCCCGCTGCTGGGCGTCGGCGCGCGTGCCCAGGCCAAGCCTAAGCCATCCGGCCAGGTCATCATCGGCCTCTCGCAGGAGCCGACGGTGTTCCTGCCGCTGTTCCCGCATATCGAGGTGGACGACGGCATCTACATGTCGCTGTTCAGCCCGCTCTGGGCGGTGGACCCGAAGGGCAATTTCCTGCCCCGCCTGGCGTTGGAGATCCCCTCCGTCGAGAATGGCGGCGTCTCGGCGGACGGGCTGAACTGGCGCATCAAGCTACGCGGCGATGCGACCTGGCACGACGGCAAGCCCTTTACCGCCGATGACGTGAAGTTCACCCTGGACCTGCTGCGGGACCCGAACTTCCCCGCTGGCAGCCGTGCCGGCCACGAGCGCCTGCGTGATATCACCGTGGTCTCGCCGACCGAGATCACCTGGAAGATGGACACGCCGTTCTCGCCGTATTCCTCCATCCTCGCCTGGACGTGGATGGTGCCGAAGCACCTGCTGGAGGGGCAGTCCGACCTGCACAGCTCGCCCTTCCTGCGCGCGCCGGTCGGCACCGGACCGTTCAAATGGGGCGACCGCGTGCCCGGCGACCACATCACCCTGGTGGCCAACGAGGCATATTTCGGCGAGGGCCCGTTCGTGGAGCGCGTCGTGTACAAGTACGTGCCCGACCTGACGGTGCTATACACCCAGTTCCGCACCGGCGACATCGACTACATCAGCCTGCAGGGTATTTCCGCCGACCACTACAAGGAAGCGCAGGCGCTGCAGAGCCGGGTGATCGTCGCCACCCCGACGTCCAGCATCGAGAATTTCTACTTCAACCTCGGCCTGCCGCAATTCAAGGACACGGCGGTGCGCGAGGCGCTGTACATGAGCCTGGACAAGAAGAGCATCATCGACGAGCTGTATTACGGCGTTCCGCGGCCGACCGAATCGTACCTTCCGCCGTCATCCTGGGCGTTCAATGCGGATCTACCGAAGCAGGTTTACGACCCCGAGAAGGCCAAGGCGCTGCTGGATAGTGCTGGATGGAAGCCGGGCGCAGGCGGCATCCGGGAGAAGGACGGCGTCAAGCTGCAGTTCACCAATTCGACCACCGCGGGCAACCATCTCCGCGAGCAGGCGCAGCAACTGCTGCAACAGGGCTGGCAGGATCTCGGTATCGGCATGACGATCAAAAATCTACCGCCGGCCGTGATGTGGGGCGACTACTTCAATAAGTCGCAGTTCGAGACCGCCATCGTCGGCATCAATTTCATGACCGGCCCCGACCCGGCGGCCCCCGACTATTTCAGCAGTAAGGCCATCGCGGCGCAGGGCGGCAATGGCACGAACACGATGCAGTATGTCAGCCCTAAGATGGATGAGCTGCTGCAGGCGGGCGCGACGACGCTGGACCGTGCCAAGCGGGCCGATGACTACAAGGCCATCCAGGCCCAGCTGCGCGACGACCTGCCTTTCTTGCCCATCTTCGAATACGTCGTGATCGAAGGCACCAAGGCGGGGCTGTCCGGCTACCAGCCGAACGCCAACGTGCGGGTCAACGGGTGGAATGTGAACACCTGGAAGTGGGCGCAGGCGTAACCCTGATAAAGCCCTCTCCCTCGGGGAGAGGGTCGGGTGAGGGCGCTACGCTACTCCGGCGCATAAGGTCAGAAGGTCCCTCACCCCGGCCCTCTCCCAGGGGGGGAAAGAGAAGCTACAATTAGGCGTGCCCATTCCGCCGGGCCACGCTACGCATCAGTTCGCGCACACCGAAGCGCCATGGCTCGCAATCGCCGCTATGCCGCATCGTGTTGACCAGGCGTCCGAGCAGCGGCGTGCTGACGGTCACGACATCACCAATCTCGTGGGTGAAGCCTTGGCCTACGCCGTGCCGGTCCTGGATGGGCGCGAACACCGTGCCGAGGAACAGCACCGCGCCGTCCGGATATTGATGGTTCTGGTTCAGCATCTGCCCGGCCAAATCCGCCGGGTCCCGGCTGATCAGGCGCAGTGACGACGACCCCCGCATTTCGAACCCGCCCGGCCCCTCGACCAGCAGCGAAACCTCGATCCCGCGCACATCGTCCAGCGTGAACCCGGCGTCGAAGAAGCGCAGGAACGGACCGAGCGCACAGGACGCGTTGTTGTCCTTCGCCTTGCTCAGCAGCAGGGCCGACCGCCCCTCTACATCCCGCAGGTTTACATCGTTGCCCAGTGTGGCGCCCACGATAGCCCCGGTGGAGCTGACCACGAGCACCGCCTCCGGCTCCGGGTTGTTCCACGATGAGATCGGGTTCAACCCGGCATCCATCCCCGTGCCAACCGCCGCCATAACCGGCGCCTTGGTAAAGATCTCCGCATCCGGCCCAATCCCCACTTCGAGATATTGGCTCCACAGCCCCTGACGCAGGAGAGCTTCCTTGACCCGCTTAGCTTCCTCCGAACCAGGCTTGAGCTGCTGGAGGTTACCACCTACCAGTTCGGACAGTTCGGTTCGGATAGAGGCGGCGGCCCCGGCATCTCCGCGGGCCCGTTCCTCGATCACGCGCTCCAGCATGGAAACCGGGAAGGTCACGCCGGCCGCCTTGAGCACATGCAGGTCCACGGGGGCGAGCAGCCAGGGCTTTTCGGCGTCGCGAGTCTCGGGAGGCGTGTTGGCCGCGATCGGGTCGAGCGGTCCGAGATTTTCGCCGGTTGCCGCCTTCAGCGCAGCCGCCGGGTCGGGCGTCTCGGTCAGGTCCGTCATGGTGGGGAACGTGGCGGAGATATCGATCACGCCGTCCGGCCGGATCGCCACGATTGCAGGGCCTGCCAGATCGGGGCGCCACACGCGGCCAGCCAACGCACCGGCGGCTCCGTCGTCCGGAAGGATGTGCTGGGCAGACAGGTTCATCGGCATGAAGGGCACCAGAAAAGATCGAGAGGATTGTACAAAGACGCTGAACGCTGTGATAGGCCAGGCCTATACGGCGAAGCCAGTCATGCCACGCGGTTCGCTTCGCTTTCGTAGGAGGCCAGTGCCGTCGTATCGTCGTGCCGGTCGGCGAGAAGAACGCTGACCACGGTGATCACCTGGCAGGCGATGATGTACCACGCAACCAGCCAGGGCTGCCCGCTGGCGGCAGCGACCAGTGCGCTGGCGATGAACGGGGTTGGCCCGGCGATCAACACGCTGTTCATCTCGCGCGCGGCTGCAATGCCGGTATATCGGAAGCGCGTTTCGAACAGCTCCGCCAGGAACGCGCCCTGCGCTCCGGACATAGCGCCGAAGCCGATGCCGTAGCCAAGCATCATGGCAATCACGACGGCCATCGGCGACCCGGTCTGCAGCAGGCTGAAGAACGGGAACGCATAGGCCGCCACGAACACCGCGCCACCAATGAAGACCGGTTTGCGCCCAATCCGGTCCGCCAATATCCCGAACAACGGCGTCATCACGATCCCCGCAGCCGCGGCCGACAGCAGCGCGACCAAGGCCAGCCCGCGGCTGAGATGCAACGTGCTCGTGATGTAGCCGAGCGCGAATGCGTTCAGGATATAAGCATTCGCGTTGTGCCCGGTCACCGACAGGAAGCCGAGCAACACGCCGCGCCCCCGCTCGCTCAAAACCTGGGCCAAAGGCAGGCGAGTCGCCGCTCCAACCTTGCGCAGTTCTGCAACGAAGGCCGGCGTCTCGTGCAGGCGGCGGCGGATGTAGACCGCGACGAACACGATGACGGCGCTGGCCACGAACGGCAGCCGCCAACCCCAGGCCAGCATCTGCGCGTCGGTCAGCAAAGCGCCCAGGATCGCGTAGAGCCCGACCGCCAAGGCCAGCCCTACGGCGGTACAGGCATTGGGGATCGACGTGAAGAAGGCGCGGCGGCGCGGCGGTGTGTATTCGGCGATGTAGGTGATCGCGCCGGCCAGCTCCGCACCTGCGCCGAACCCCTGCAGCAGCCGCAGCAGAACTAGCAGGATCGGCGCCCAGATGCCGATCACGTCGTAACCCGGTAGGAAGCCGATCAGCACCGTGGACGCGCCCATGATCGCGACGGTGAAAACCATCGCCGGCTTGCGCCCGATACGATCGCCGAAATGCGCGATGACCAAACCACCCACCGGCCGCGCGAAAAAACCGACGGCGAAGGTCGCGAAAGCTGCCAGCGAGCCGATCAGCGGGCTCACCGACGGGAAGTACAACCGGTTGATGAACAACGCCGCCGCTGCGCCATACAGGGCGAAATCATACCACTCCATGATCGTCCCGACCGCGCTGGCCGCAACGACGGCCCGCGTTTCTGCTGGAGTGGACGTCTCGCTCACTAGGGTCTCCTGCCGTATGGGGAGGCTATGCATCCCTTCTCATTTAAAGCTAGACCTGTCAGATAGGTCAGCGCAAGCAGCCACATTGCCGCGAGAAAGGGTGCAATGGAGCGTTCCGAGGACGAGCCCCACTTCCCCCGCACGCGGCAAGTCGCCGACTGGCTGCGGGAGTACATCGTCGTGCACAAACTGCGCGCCGGCGCGCCCTTGCCGGGCGAGGCGGAGATGAGCCGCAACCTGGGCATCAGCCGGCCGAGCGTGCGGGAAGCTTCGGCGGCGCTCGGTGCGATCGGTTTGATCAGCGTGGGCAACGGGCGCCGCCCCTGCGTGGGCACGTTGGGCGAAGGCTTGGGCGGCGGCGTGCTGCGCGGCGTGTTGGAGGCCGCGCTGATGACCAACCAGGCGGATCTGCGCCAGGTCATGGAAGTGCGCCGCGGCCTGGAAACCGAAATGGCAGCCCTCGCAGCTTCGCGGCACGAGCCGGCGCAGTTGGACGCGTTGCGCACGGCCCTGAAGTCGATGGCGGCCGTTTTGACCGACCGTTCGAACTACGCCCTCGCCGACCTCGAATTCCATATCCTGCTCGGGCAGGCGACGGGCAATCCGCTTTATAGCTTACTGGTGCGAGACACGCAGCAGGCCTTGCTGTCCGGCCTCGCCATCTCCCTGCGCTCCACTGCGAGCAAGGCCGAACTGTCACGCGTGCAGCATCTGCACGAAGCGATCCTGGACGCGGTTGCCGCGCGGGACGCGACTGCCGCGCGACATGCCATGACCGATCATTTCGACGATGCCGACCGCGCCCTGCAGCGGCTCGGTGACACAAGGGGACTATGACCATGCCGACGAACGACGAAGCCCTGTTCCGCACTGTCCGCGAAAAGCTGTTCACCGCCGTGATCGGTGACGTGATGGATGCCGGCGGCCTAACCCGGCAATTTCTCCCGCACACCATCCGCGCACTGCAACCCGACATGGTGGTCGTTGGGCGTGCGATGACGGTGCTCGAGGCGGATTGCAGCGGCGAGCAGGTCGGCCATTCGGGCCGCCCCGAGCCGTTCGGCCTGATGTTCCGCGCCCTGGACCAATTGAAGGCAGGCGAGGTCTATGTCGCAGCCGGCGGCTCGCTCCGTTACGCATTCTGGGGCGGCTTGATGAGCACGAGGGCAAAAAGCCTGGGTGCGGCCGGCGCCGTGCTGGGTGGCCATCATCGGGATACGAGGGAGATACTTGGGCTCGGCTTACCCGTGTTCTCGACGGGGGCTTATGCGCAGGATCAACGACTGCGCGGGCGAGTGGTGGATTTTCGGTGTCGCGTCGAGTTCGACAACGCCGTGACGGTGGAAGAGGGGGACTTGATCGTGGGCGACCTCGATGGCGTACTGGTGGTGCCCGCCGCCCATGTGGAGGACATTATCCAGGGCGCCGTCGCGAAGGTGGCGGGTGAGGAGCGGGTCCGCGACATGATCGGCCAGGGCATGGACACCCAGTCGATCTTCGCCCAAACCGGCATCATGTAAGCCAGGGTGGGGCCGCGCACTACAGCGTGCTTTCCAGGCGGCAGTTGATCAGCATCTCCGCCACGTTGGCCGTGCCCGGCAGTAACAGAGCCACGGCGATCATCGACGCGACATCGGCCGGCTTGGTCATGCTGTCCCGCGGCATCGAGGTGACGTGGGCCGTCATGTCGGTTGCCACGAAGCCGGGGCAGACCGCCGTGGCGCGCACACCATCGTCCCACGCTTCGCGGCGGACGGCATGGGTCAACGCCGTCAGCGCGAACTTGCTCATCGCGTAGCCGACATTCGCATTCGCGACGCGCTTGCCGGACAGCGATGCGACGTTCACGACACGGCCGTCGCCGCCCTGCTTCAAAGCCGGTAGCATCAGCCGGATCAAGCGCATCGGCGCCTTGACGTTGATCAGCCACATGGCATCGAGCGCCGTCTCGTCCGTGTCGGACAGGGTGGCGCCGGGCAGCGACACGCCGGCGGCATTCACCAAGCCGTGGAGGGCGCCGAAGCGGGCAAGGGTCGCATCCCGCCAGGCCTGCGCGCTCTCGAGGCTCTCGGCGTCATACCGGTGCACCAGCAGGCGGTCCGATGGCACCAGGTTGGACGACCGCACGCCGGCCGACACACGGAACCCATCCGCCAGCAGGCGCTCCACGACGGCACGCCCGATGCCACGCGACGCGCCGGACACCATGACGACGCGGTTGGTTGGATCAAGCATGCATCGAACTCCCACTGCTAAGGGCCAGCCTATCAAGCTCCGTTGCACGGCGCCACGGTCGCGGGGGCGTCACAGGGTCCTTGCACTCGGCGCTAGATCGAGGAAAGTGCGCCGCAAAACACGGAGCGGTCACGCGTGAAAAGCACCATCCGCCTAGCCATCTGCCTCCTAGCCGCGGTGACGGTCGCCCCCGTGTATGCCCAGCCAGCGGACAACGGCGCCCGGCGACGCGACGAGCCGGCCAATTCCACTCCGCGCCTGCCTCCGGTGATCCCGGATGCCGTGTCCGAGCAAACGCTGGAACTGCCGGGTCGCACCCTGCATCTCGTCGCGACTGCCGGGTTCGTCCGTTTGCTGGACGACAAGAATGCCCCCGAAGCCGACATCAACACTACCGCCTTCACGCTGAAGGGCGCCGACCCGGCCACGCGGCCCGTCACCTTCGTGGTGAATGGCGGCCCTGGCATGTCCTCCGCCTGGCTGCAGATGGGGGCGGTTGGGCCGTGGCGCGTGCCGATGCTGTCGCAGCCCTCGGCCTCGCCGGCCTTGCAGCCGAACGCGGACACCTGGCTCGACTTCACCGACCTCGTATTCATCGACCCGGTCGGTACCGGCTACAGCCGCTTCGTCAACACCAGCGATGAAATGCGCAAGCAGTTATGGTCGGTCAACGGCGACATCGACTCGCTGTCCCAGGCGATCCGCCGGTGGCTGGATAAATCCGGGCGCATCGCCTCGCCCAAATACCTGCTGGGCGAGAGCTATGGCGGGTTCCGCGCGCCCCGCTTGGAACAGCGGCTGGCCAGCCATGACGGAGTGGGGCTGCAGGGGCTGGTGATGATCTCGCCGCTCCTGGATTACGGCAATCACAGCGCCGCGCTGGAGTTGCTGGGATATGCCATCGAGCTGCCCTCCATGGCCGCCGCCGTCCGGGCCGAGCATGGCCAAAGCGTCACCCGCGCCGATCTGAAGGATGCCGAGGACTATGCCATCGGCCCATTCCTGACCGACGTGCTGCGCGGCGTGGCAGACCCTGCCGCCACCACCCGCGTGGTGGAGCAAGTCAGTGCCTTGACAGGGCTCGACGCGGCGGCGGTGCGCCAGCGTCGGGGGCTGATCGGCAGCTTCGTCTTCACGCACGACCACGATCGTGCGTCGGCCCGCACCGACAGTTTCTACGACGCGACTGTCTCAACCCCCGATGCCTTCCCCGAAAACCCATATGGTCGCGTGCTGGACCCGATGCTGGACGGGCTGCGCGCACCGATGACTGAGGGTGTGCTCGCGGTGTACGACCGGCTGCACTGGCATCCGGATGGTGCGATCTACACGTTGTTTAACGAGCCCGCGGGGCGGCAGTGGGAATACGGCAACGCCTTCAACCGCCCGCAATCCTTCGACGCGCTGCGGCAGGATCTCGCGCTGGATCCTGGGCTGCACGTCATCATTGCGCACGGCCTGTTCGACCTGGTCTGCCCCTATTTCGGCACGCAGCTTCTGTTGAACCAGATTCCACCAGGCTCGGGCTCGGATCGGGTGCGCCTGGTGACGTTCCCAGGCGGCCACATGTTCTATAGCCGAGACGAGTCACGGGCGGGACTGCGAGCGGAAACGGCAAAACTGATGGGGGCCAACCCTTGAAGCGACCTATGTTCCTCCGTCTCTTCCGTCAGCCGAGGGCGGAAGAGAGACTGAAGGATAACGCGAAACCGGTTAAGGAACGGTTATGGAAACCCCGCAGTTCGTGCGGCCCGAGAGCAAACAATCTTCCACGGTCGCCTTATAGCGGAGCTGATTGACCAGACCCACGCAGACGACCACGAGGAACAAAGTCAGCGCTAAGGCAGCAAGGCTCGCGGTCTGTCGATTGGCACCCGCTTTATCGTCTTCGGTATCGATCCAGCGTCGAACCTGTCGCATCTTTTTCTCATCGGCGTCGCGTCCAGCGTGGGTGGCGCCGACCTCCCTTATGTTGCAGGACAGGTTAAATATCGGCCTGCGCGATATCGAAGGCAAGCAGCTTGCGTCGCATAGCCGTTCGCCTTTGATCACGATTGCTCTCAGTCAGTGCAACGACTTAGTGCCTCGTGTGACTTTAACGCTTTTTATACGCTGGGGCAGGAACGGGCGAGTTTGAACGCATGACCGCTGCGTTGCAGCATCTGTCGGCCGCCGACCCGGCGTTCGCCGCCCTGATCGAGCGCATCGGGCCATGCCTGCTGACTGTCGAGCGGCGGGAGCCATACGAAGCGTTGGTCCGGGCAATCAGCCACCAGCAACTGCACGCCCGGGCCGCGGAGGCGATCTTGGGCCGCTTCATCGCGCTTTACCCCGGGCCGGGCTTCCCACAACCGAATGCGGTGCTCGCCACGGAGGTAGCCACGCTGCGGGGCTGCGGCCTTTCGGGCAGCAAGGTTGCCGCAATCCAGGACATCGCCGTCCACGCGTTGCGCGGCACCATTCCAAGCGCCGCCGAAGCGGCCGGACTGGATGATGCCGCATTGATCGAGCGCCTTGTGACGATCCGCGGGGTGGGGCGCTGGACGGTGGAGATGCTGCTGATCTTCTCGCTGGGGCGTCCGGACGTGCTGCCGGTGGACGATTTCGGTGTCCGCGACGGCTGGCGGTTGATCCAGAATCTGCCGATCCAGCCGCGCCCTCGCGCCTTGGCGGCCATCGGAGAGGCCTGGAGCCCATTTCGCTCGACTGCTGCCTGGTACTTGTGGCGCGCGTCCGATGAGGGCAAGACGATCAAGCTGGCCGTCAACGCGAAGGGAACCCGCCGCTTGCCGGACCCTGGTTGATGCGCGAAGTTGCGTTGCATTGTTGGATGGAGCCGCCGTTGCGCCGTATGGGTCTCGCGTGCCTCTTGGCAACATCCCTCGCCACCCCGGCTCTGGCCGACCCGGCACTGGTCAGCCTGGGGATCGGTGGCACCGACATCCTCAACCAGGAGGTTAAAGCGGCCGGGGATCTGCGGGTGGAATACCGGTCGGGCTATTCGCTGCTGCCGTTCTTCCAAGATTATTTCAAAATCAAGCCGTTCGCCGGACTCGAGACGACGACGCGCCAGTCCGTCTGGGGCGGCGCCGGCATCGTGCTGGAAATTCCGCTCGGACCGCACTGGGTGCTGACACCGAACTTCGCCCCGGGGCTCTACGGCGAGGGCAACGGCAAAAAACTCGGCTCGTGGGTGGAATTCAGGTCCACCTTCGAGGCTGGCTATGTGTTCGATGACGGAACACGGCTGGTTGCCTCGTTCGGGCACACGTCCAATGCCGGGCTGACCAAGCATAATCCCGGGACGGAGGCGGCGGTCGTCTCCTACCAAATCCCACTTTATAAGCTGAATTCATTCTTCAGCGCGGAATAAACCTGTGATGCAACCGCCACCCGCCCAGCCCGGCATGCGTGTCGACGAGGTCGATACGCCAGCCCTGCTGATCGACTTGCCCGCGTTCGAGGCCAATCTCGACCGCATGGCTGCCACTCTCGCTGGCACAGGGGTGCGGCTGCGGGCCCATGCCAAGACCCACAAGTCGCCGGTGATCGCCCATCTGCAGATGACGCGCGGCGCGGTGGGGCAGTGCGTGCAGAAGGTGGCGGAGGCGGAGGTCCTCGCCTGGGGCGGCGTGCCCGATATCATCGTGACCAACCAGGTCGTGGGCGCCACCAAGCTGGCCCGGCTTGCCGCGCTAGCCCGGATCACGCGGATCGCGGTCTGCGTCGACGACTCCCGGCAGGTGGACGCGCTGGAGGGAGCGGCCGCAGCCGCCGGTATCCGCCTCGGCGTTCTGGTGGAGATCGACGTCGGCGCCGGGCGCTGCGGTGTGGAGGCTGGCCCGGAGGCAGTGGCCCTGGCTCAGCGTATCGCCGGGTCGAGCAGCCTCGAGTTTCGCGGGTTGCAGGCATATCAGGGCACGGCCCAGCACATGCGGACGCCGGAACAGCGCCACGCGGCGGTTGCCGAAGCCGCGGATCGGACCCGGCGGACGGTGGAGCAGTTGCGCCAACAAGGCATTGCCTGCCCCGTGGTGGGCGGGGCTGGTACTGGAACCTTCGCGTTGGAAGTGGCCAGTGGCGTCTATACCGAGGTGCAGTGCGGCTCGTACTGCTTCATGGATGCCGATTACGCGCGCAACGCCGATGCCCCGGGCTTTACGCAATCGCTGTTCGTGCTGGCCACCGTGATGAGCACCGCCCAGCCCGGGATTGCCGTGCTGGATGCCGGGCTGAAGGCGCTGGCGGTCGACAGCGGTCTGCCTCTGGTGTGGCAGCGACCGGGCGTGACCTATGTCGGAGCGTCCGATGAGCACGGCAAGCTGGTCTGCGAACCCGGCGCCTCTCCCACCTTGGGCGAGAAGCTGTTGCTGGTGCCTGGCCATTGCGATCCGACGGTGGACCGTTACGACTGGTATGTCGGTGTCCGTGCCGGCCGCGTCGAATGCGTTTGGCCAGTTGCGGCCCGGGGTGCCATGGCCTGATTGGAGGCCCCGCCAAGGTCACTGTCCCGCCACAGACTGGCGCCGGCATAGCAGGGGCCGTCTCGTTCCTGCATTTCGTCCAAGTCTAACAGTGTTTCGGACGCACCGAGATACAACAGACCATCCGGGGCCAACTGGCGGCGAATGAAGGTCAGCACGCGTATTCTCGCCTCGGGACTGAGATAAAGCAGGACGTTGCGACAGAATACGACGTCGAACCGGCCGAGCGGTGTGGGATCGTCCAGCAGGTTCCATTCGCGAAAGCTGCAGAGTGCGCGTGCGCCGGGGTTGATCCGCCACTCGCGGCCCTCTGCAGTGAAGTGCTCCACGAGGCGAAAGATCGATAGGCCGCGCTGGACTTCGTAGTGCGAGTAGAGCCCTGCGCGCGCCCGGCCGATGGCTTCACGGGAAAGATCGGTGCCGATGACCTCGACCCGTGTGCGGTCCGCGAGGCCATATTCCGCCAAGGTGATCGCGAGTGAATACGCCTCCTGGCCGGTCGATGCGGCGGCCGACCAAAGTCGTAGCCTGGATCCCGGCGGCCGGCGCGAGGCGAGCCCGGGAAGCCCCGTGGCCCGCAGATGTTCGAACGGTTTGGCATCGCGGAAGAACAGGGTTTCGTGGGTCGCGAACGCCTCCATCACCTCCTGTGCCAAACCGCTGCGATCCCCCTGAGCCAAACGCGTGGCAAGCTCGGTCAAGTCGGTCATGCCTTCCCGCCGTAGCAGTGGAGCCAGCCGCGCTTCGAGGAGGTAGCGTTTGCCTGGCCCCACGACGATCCCGGAGCGCGCCTGGATGAGTTGGGCAAGGTAATTCAGGTCTGGCATAATTCAGGCTGGCAAAAAGGCTGTCACAGCAGACCGATCTGGGTGAACTTGCCGACCAGGATCGCTTCGTCGAACGGCTTCATGATGTATTCCTGCGCTCCGCTCGCAATCGCAGAGGCCATCTGCGCGACCTCGTTCTGCGTGGTGCAGAAGATCACCGTGGGGCCATCTGCACCGAACTCGGCGCGCAAGGCCCGCAGGAACAACAGTCCGTTCATCACCGGCATGTTCCAGTCCAACAGGACGCAACGAGGCAATTCACGGCGGCAAGCGTCCAGTGCGGCCGAGCCGTTCTCGGCCTCGGTGACAGTGTAGCCGTGACCCTCGAGGATGCGGCGAGCAACTTTGCGGACGACACGGCTGTCATCCACCACGAGGCAGGTCGCCCTATTGCTGCCGATAGCGGGGTCCGTGCTCATGGCAGGGCTGCCGAGACGGGCGTGGTTGCCGAAATGGCCAGTAGGCGGGGAAGGTCCAAGACGATCATGAGGCAGGTCTCCAACCGGTACAGACCGGTGCTGTAGCGGGCCCAGTTGGCGGGCAGGGTAGGGGGCACCGCCTCGAACCGGTCAGGGTCCAGCGAGACGACGTCGCAGATCATATCGGCGAGCAAGGCGAACATCTCGCCACCGTCCTCCGTCACCACGGCGTAGCGAGGCTCGCCGCGCGGCGCTTGCGGCAAACTCAGCCGGCGGCGGAGGTCGATCGCGGTCACGATGTGGCCGCGTAGATTGAGGATGCCTGCGATGTCCGGGGAGGACAGGGCGACGGGGAAGATCACCTGATGGCGGAGTACGTCGCGCACCGACCCGACCGGAAGGCCGCAGAGCTGGCCGGCCAGGTTGAGCGTGACGAACACCGAATCCAAGCCGGGTACGGGGCGCTCGATCTGACCGTACATCAGGCGGCGCGCCGTTCGGGGCCGGCAAGATGGCGGTGCAAGGCTGCAAGCAGTCCCTCGCGGTCGAACTTGCCGACATATGCGTCGAAGCCGGCCTCGCTGCCGCGGCCGATATCGGCGTCGTCGCAGCGGCCGCTGAGTGCCACCAGGGGGATAGCGGACCAACGCCCACCCTCACGCAGGCGCCGGGCAAACTGCAGCCCATCCATGCCCGGCATCTCGACGTCGGAGATGATGGCGTCGAAGCTGGCCGGCTGCTCCGCGTCCCGTAGCTCCAGCGCTTTCGCAGCGCTATCCACCGCCGTGACGTGATAGCCGGATGCGGCCAAGGCAGGCAGCAGCAATTGCCGGAAAAAGGCGCTGTCCTCCACCACCAGCAGGCGCGTCCCGATGTCCGGACTGTTCGGTCGGTTGGGGGTGAACCAGTCCTCCCGACCCTGGGTCAGCCAGTGGGCGGTGTCGAGAATGTCCGTGATCTGGCCCGAAATCAGGGCGGTGCCGAGCAGGCCGGGGCGTTGCGAGGCGAGTTCGATCGTGAGCTGGTCCTCCACCACATCCACGATCTCCGCCACGATCAAGCCAACCGAGCGGCCGCGGTCGGAGAATACCAGAACCGGCAACGGATCGACGTCGGGCTGCCGGCCACTCGGCGCGACAAGGGGCATCAGGGCGCCCCGGTAGCGCGTGACGGCGTGAGTGTGCCCTTGCTGGATCGCATGGCGCGGGATGCTCTCGATCCGCGCGACCAGGCCCAACGGGACGGCCACCGGGCCTTCCTCGGCGGTCAAACGCACCAGCAGCATGGCGGAGCGGTCGCCCGATCGCTCGGTCGCCGTCAAATGCGGCTCGGACGATCCGGCATGAGTGGCGATCGACGGCTGCCCGATGGCGCGCGAAAGCCCACTCGGATCGAGAATCATGATGACGGAGCCATCGCCCAGGATGGTGTTGCCGCTGAAAACCTGGATGTGCCGCAGCAGCCGCGACGCGGGCTTCACCACGATCTCCTCCGTGTCGAAAACCCTGTCGATCAGCAGGCCAGCCAACAATCCGCCGAGTTGGGCCACGGCGATGGTCATCGTCGTGTTGGAGCCGGACGCCTCCACGCCGAGCAATTTGGCGAGCGAGACCAGGGGGAGCAGTTTCTCGCGCAGGCGTAGCACCGGCGTGCCGTCGACGTGCTCGATGACGGGGTGACCGATGTCCGCGGCAGCGGTGGGCTCGACACGCACCAACTCGGCGATGCAGGTCTGCGGCAAGGCGAAGCGTTGCCCTCCGGCCTCGACCACGAGGGCTGAGATGATGGCCAGGGTCAGCGGGATGCGGATGGTGAACGTAACACCGACGCCGCGCGTGCTGTGCACCTCCACCGTGCCGCCGAGCCGTTCGATATTGGTCTGCACGACGTCCATCCCGACGCCCCGTCCAGAGACCGCTGTGACCGAGGCGGCGGTGCTCAGGCCTGGCAGGAAAATCAGGCGGTGAAGCTGCCGCTCGCTCCAGGAGGCGATTTCGGCGAGGCTGACGAGCTGACTGGCAACCGCGCGGTCGCGGATCTGGTCGGTGGGCAGCCCGGCGCCGTCGTCGGCGATTTCGATGACGATGGTACCACCCTCGTGGAAGCTGTTCAGCCGGATCGTGCCATAGGGCGGCTTGCCGGCCCTGACCCGCGTGGCAGCGCGTTCCACCCCGTGGTCGGCGCAGTTGCGCAGGATGTGGGCCAGCGGGGCGCGAATCAGCTCCAGCACGTGGCGGTCGAGCTCGGTGTCCTCGCCCCGCATCTCGAGCACGATCTGCTTGCCGAGGTCCGCCGATAGATCCCGCACCATGCGCGGGAACGTGTTCCAAGCGTGGCTGATCGGCTGCATACGCGTCTTCATCACCCCCTCCTGCAGATCGGAGGTGAGATGGGAGAGGCGCTGCAACGGCGCGTTGAACCGGCTATCGGTGTCGGACCGCGCGATTTGCAGGAGCTGGTTGCGGGTCAGGACGAGTTCGCTGACCAGCGTCATCAAAGCCTCGAGCGACGCGACGGTCACCCGGATGCTTTGGGCCGCCTGGGGCTCGGCACCGCCTTCCGCCTGGCCGGGCGGCGAAGCTGTCTCGGCGGCTGCTCCGTCATGGAGCATTGCCAATAGGGCTGAATCGTCGCCGAGTGGTTCGTGGCCACGAGCGGCGGTGCCGGCGAGAATGTCCTTGATCCGGTCGACCGCGCATAGCACCAGCGTGATCAAGCCGGGCGTTATCAGTCGCTTGCCATCGCGCACACTGCCGAGCAGGTCCTCCGCTTCGTGCGCGACCAGGGCTAGGCGGGGAAGGTGAAGGAACCCGCAGGTGCCCTTGATGGTGTGAACGAGCCGAAACGCCACGGCAAGCGTATCCACATCCCCAGGGATACGCTCGAGCTTGAGCAGGGCCTGGTCCAACCCAGCCAGGTTCTCCGTCGTTTCGGTCAGAAAATCGGCGAGTAGCTCGTCCATCCACACGCTCCGGTCGTCGCCGGATCATGGGGCGGAGTGGCGAAGAAAAGGTTAACCGGGAGCGAGTAGCAGTCGCGGCGCGCTATTCGGCCCCTCTGTCGCCGCCACCAGGAACGACAGGCGCAGCCCGGCGGCGTGGGCCAGCCTTGCCGTGAGGGGAATTTGCACCATGCGGGGATCGGTGGCCTGCACGGAGGATGGATCGAGCAAGGCGCCCGCGATTCCGGCATCCCACCTGACCGAGCGTCCCTCGACGGTGAGCACGATCCCGGAGTCCGGATTGCCCGCCAAGGCCACGACGCCCCCCATCGGCAGCGCCTCCGATCCCAGAATCAGAAGGTTGAGCAGGACACGGGCCAGTGGTGGATCGAACGGACCCGGCGCTAGGTCGTCCAGCACCGCTTTGACCCGGCCGGGTAGGCCCGCCGCCAATTCAGCCAGCCGCGCTCTTGTCAGGGCGCCGCAGTCGCCGGCCCACGCCGCCCGTAGCAGTTGCAGGCGGTTGATCAGGTACGTCGTGGACTCGCCAGCGAGCGAAAGCGCCTCCTCCGCCTGGTCCGGCTCTTCCGTGGCGAGTTCCAGCGTCCCGGCGAGCGTTCCGAGCGGACTGCTGATGTCGTGACACAATCGCGCGCACAACGCGGATACGAGGTCCAGGCACATGCGGTCGTGTTGGGTGACGGGACTCATGGTCGTTAGTTAGCATGATGGGGACAAGCGTGCATGCACGACCGCTGGAACCGGCCAAGTCCAGAGTAGTTTGAGACGTATGGCGACATTCAGCACGCATATCGAACCAGGGCAGCTCGTCCGCCATCCCACCCAGCGGGATTGGGGCGTGGGGCAGGTGCAATCCGCCATCGAGGACCGCATCACGGTGAATTTCCCTCATGCCGGGAAAGTCCTGATCAATGCGCGCGTCGTCAGCCTCGAAATCGTCGAGGCAGCATCGCGTGATTGAGGGCCCAGGGGTTGAAGCCAGCAGCCGTCCCGCCGACACTAGGTCCATGTCCGAAAATCTTGCCGCCCAACAGTCTGGGCATCAGCCCGCTGGTCAAGGCACCGCCGTGGGTGATCGACGCGACGCCGTGGGCGATCGGCGCGACGCCGCGGGCGATCGACGCGACGCCGTGATCGACCCGTTTGGCAGGTCGATCAGCTACTTGCGCGTCTCCGTTACGGATCGCTGTGACCTTCGCTGTGTGTATTGCATGGCGGAAGACATGACATTCCTGCCCCGCGCCGAGGTGCTCACGCTCGAGGAAATGTCGCGGCTATGCGGGACCTTCATCCGGATGGGGGTGCGCAAGCTGCGGATCACTGGCGGCGAACCGTTGGTGCGGCGGGATGTGATGACGCTGTTCCGCTCCCTCGGCGCACGCCTCGGCCAGGGGCTGGAGGAACTGACGTTGACCACGAACGGCACGCAGTTGGTACGGCTTGCCCCCGAACTGTATGATGCCGGGGTGCGACGCGTGAACGTCAGCCTTGACACGCTATCGGCCGAGACCTTCGCCCGCATCACGCGTTGGGGCCGGATCGAGAAGACGCTGGCGGGCATCCGGGCTGCGAAGGCGGCCGGGTTGGCGGTGAAGGTGAATGCGGTGGCGCTGAAGGGCATTAACGAGGACGAGTTGGACGAGATGCTTGCCTGGTGCGGTCGCGAGGGTCTGGACCTGACGCTGATCGAGACGATGCCAATGGGTGATGTGGCTGATCGTGCGGACCAGTATCTGCCGCTGTCCGTGGTGCGGGCGCGGTTGCGGCGGCGTTGGACACTGACCGAGACCGGGTATCGGACGGGTGGCCCAGCGCGTTATTTCGATGTCGGAGAGACTGGGCAGCGGCTCGGTTTCATCACTCCGATGACGCATAACTTTTGTGAAAGCTGCAACCGGGTCCGGCTGACCTGCACCGGGACATTGTTCATGTGCCTGGGCCAGGATGACGCAGCCGACCTCCGGGCAGTGCTGCGCGGCGGGGCAGACGAGGCGGAGCTGGAGGGTGCCATCCGCGAGGCAATCAGCCGGAAGCCACGGGGGCACGACTTCATCATCGACCGACGCCGGCCGGATGCGGCGGTGGGACGCACGATGAGTTTGACTGGCGGCTGATATGAGAAAAGCCGGCCCCCGATGCGGGGCCGGCTTTTCTGTCTAGCGTCGGTCTAGCTCCCTTTGAGGAGAGGACCGGGTCAGGGATCTTTGAATCCCGTTATCGATCAGGTAGCTCGGTCCCTCACTCAACCCTCTCCCAGGGGGAGAGGGCTTATTTCATTGGGCGCCGACTAGCGTCAGCCGCGCGGGCTGATCGCGGGGTGGGACTGTGCGAAGCGGTGGTCTGCTTGCTGGGCGAAAAACCGATTGACCGACTGAGCATACTGATACGCGCCCGTGCCGTTCTCGAAGCCTACGGGCAGGCTGTTAGCGGTCTGGACGGGACCGTTCTGCCCATTTTCCGGGAGCGTGGGCTCGCCGAACGGGGCGACAGACAGCGCCGGGTTGGGCGCCGGGTATTGCTGGCTCCCGGTGTCAGCGCTCCATCCCGATGCTGCTGCCTGAAATTGCGGTGCCGGGGCTTGCAAGCGGTCGTTGCCACCCTCCCCAGCAGCGAACGCCGTGGTGGCGAGGCTGAACGCCGCGACGGTGACAGCGATCATGATCTTGGTATTCATAGTCGTACATCCTCTGTGAAAGAGGTCCGTCCAAGCTAGGCGGGCCAACACCGGCAGGATCAAAAGGACGCCGCCGGGCAAGCACTAACTATTCATTCATGAGTTGCGGGAATACTCCTCGCGAACGCCTATCACTCATACGACCGCGTATGAGTGATCTACTCGTCGCTGAGTGCCTCGGCGAGGCTCGTCCTGGCGCTCCCCCGGGCAATCGGCTGCGGCTGGCTGGGGCCGGGTGCCCACCCCGTCATCATGGCGAGCCGCAATGTTGCCTGAGCGCGGCCATCTTGTAGCGGCAGGCGGGCCAGTGCGGCGGGAAACAAGACGCGCGAGGGTATACGGCGGTCCCGCAGCGCCACCGCATTGGACTCACCGGCAGCTTGCAGATCGCGAAGCAGTTGGAACGGGTCGGTGTAGAGCAGGGTCAGGCTGTCCGCATCGGCGACCGGCAGCGCGAAGCCGGCGCGCTGCAGCAGGGCCGCGCAATCCGCGAGCCCGGCGAACGGACTGACCCGCGGGCTGGCGCCGCCGGTGATCTCCGCCTCGGCCTCCGCCAGTGCCGACCGCAGCTCGCCCAGGGTGCCGAGCGCCGGCATGCTGGCCAGCAACAGGCCGTCGGGCCGCATCGCCGCGCGCAACTGGATCAGGGCGCCGGGAAGGTCGTTGACCAGGTGAAGCGACAAATTCGCGACTACGAGGTCGAAGCTGCCGGGCGCGAAAGGCAGCCATTCCGGATCGCCGACCACCGCGCCGTCTAGCCGGGCCATGGCGGGGGAGAGTTCGCAACTCACCGTCTCGATGCCCCGGGCGCGGAGGCGGGGCGCCACCTGGCCGCGGCCGCCCAGATCGAGCGCGCGGGTAAACTGCCGCGTGGTGTCGTCCAGCCGGTCGAGCAGGCGCTCGGCCACCTCGGCCAGCACAGGGGCCACCTGCTCGACCCGGCCCGCGGCGCGGTCCCGATGGAGGCGCACGGCCCGGCGATCGAAGATGATATCCGTCATGGGCGGGATGTGCGACGGCATACTCGCACTGCCAAGGTGACCTGAATACAAAAGTGGACTGAGGCAGTTCGTACCGCGTAGCGTGCCGCGATGCTCCCTCTCACCCGCACGGTTGCGATCGGCCGGACCTTGTTGGCCCGTGTTGCGACGGCGGGGCTGGATTTCGCATTGCCGCCGCGCTGCCTGACTTGCGAGGCCACGGTCGAGGCGCCAGGCCGGTTGTGCACGACCTGTTTCCGGGCCACCGGCTTCGTCACCGAGCCTTGCTGCGATCAGTGCGGCACCCCCTTCCGCCACGCCGGGCAGGGGGGGCTCGCTGGCCAGTGCCGGCAATGTATCGACAACCCACCGCCCTGGAGCCGCGGCCGTGCGGCGTTGCGGTACGACGACCAGTCGCGCCGGATCATTTTGCCGCTGAAGCATGGCGACCGGGTGGACGTGGCTCCTGCGCTCGGCCGCCATATGGCCCGGGCGGGGGCTGCGCTGCTGCAATCGGCCGACTTGCTGGTCCCCGTGCCCTTGCACCGTCGCCGTTTACTGGCCCGGCGCTACAACCAGTCGGCCTTGCTGGCTTACACGATCGGCCGCATCGCCGGGCGCCCCGTGGTGCCGGACGCGCTGCGCCGGGTGCGGCAGACGGCCCCCCTGGGGGAAAAAAGCCGGCAGGAGCGGGCGGACGCTGTCGCCGGCGCCTTTGTCGTCCGTCCAAGCCGGAAGGCTGCGATCGCGGGCCGCCGGGTCGTGCTGATCGACGATGTCCTCACCACGGGTGCCACCGCGGGCGCCTGCACCCGTGCCTTGCTGGCTGCAGGCGCCGCGCGAGTGGATTTGCTGGTCGGCGCCCGGGCCAGCCTCCCTGATGAGGGGTTGTCTTGAGCATCCAGGCTTGTATTGCGCCCGCGGGATCGCAATTGCTTTGGCTGCACTGCGAAGGAAGACCGTACCCGTGCCGCGTATCGAGATCTATACCCAGCCCTGGTGTCCATACTGCTCCCGGGCGGTGAACTTGCTGGCGAAGAAGGGGGCGGCGTTCGAGGAGATCAACGCCCCGAACGGGTCGACAGAGCGGGCCCAGGCCGTGCAGCGGTCCGGTGGGCGCACGTCGGTGCCGCAGATCTTCATCGGCGAGACGCATGTTGGCGGGTGTGACGATCTGCTGGCGTTGGAGCGGGCTGGAAAGCTGGACGCGCTGCTGGCCGCCTGATGATCCATTACCAGTTGCGGTGTGGCGCCGGCCATTCCTTCGATGGCTGGTTCCGGGATAGTGGTGCCTTCGAGCAGCAGACGGCGGCCGGGTTCACCACCTGCCCGGTCTGTGGTGTGGCCGATGTCAAGCGCGCCCTGATGGCCCCTGCGCTGGGCAAAAAGGGTCGCAAGCCACCGGCGCAGGTGGCGGCCACCGCCGTTGCATCGCCTGAAGTTCCGCCTCCTCCGCCAGTTGCCGGGGGCGCGTTGCCCGACGCAGTTCGGGCGATGCTGCAGAAGATGCGGGCCGAGGTCGAGAAGCAATGTGACTATGTCGGCAACGAGTTCGCCGCCGAAGCCCGCCGCATCCACTCCGGCGAGAGCGAGAAGCGCGGCATCTACGGGGAGGCCTCCCCGGAGGACGCGGAACGCCTGGCCGAGGACGGGATCGAGGTCGCGCAAATTCCCTGGGTGCCCCGCGCCGACGGCTGAGGTTCGCTATCGTTAGTCTCCCTCGCTAACCCTAGCCTCCCCGCTACTCCAGCCTCCCGCTACTCCAGCTCTCATTGTACCTCGAAGGCGACGTCCCGCGGCGTCCGCTCGTCGCCGTTGATCGGTGTGACGTCTTGTGGACAGGCGGATAGCACGACGTGCAGGTCCATTTCGGCCCGTAGTACAACCCGGTCGCCGGGCCGCGAGCTGGGCGGGCCGCGTAGCACGCAGCCGTCGGCGCCGACGCCGACGTTCATGAACAGGTTCAGCGGCGCCGGGGTGAAGGGCAAGGCGAGCCCGGCCGAGGCCAAAGCCTCGTGCAGGTTGTCCTCGCAACTCCGGTGGGTCGGGGGACAGCCCAGCTCGCGGTAGATCGCGCTGTTGCAGGCGCAGAGCAGCGTGTCGTGGTCGCCGGGCGAGGTGTCCTGCACGAGGCGAAGCATGGCGCGGCGGCGATTGCTGACGAAGGCCTGCCCCGGCTGTGGCCAAAGCCGGCTGTTGACCGAGCGGGACTGCGCCATGGACATGAATTCGACTGTATCGGCTTGGCTGAACGCCCAGCTATCCACGACCTGGGTGCCATGCGTGTTGATCACCGACAAGTTTTGGCCAGCGCCTAGGCTGATGAGCACGCCGTAGCGCGCGGGGACGATGCCGGTGCGCGTCATGCCGGGTTCGCCGAAGAGACGCGCCGATCGATGCGCATGTGCCGCTCGAGCGCTCGCACTCCCAGGCTGGCGGGGTAGCTGATCGCAAGATACAGCACGAAGATGAAGCTGTAGATCTGCAGGTAGCGGAAGTTTTCCGCCGCCAGCAATTGGCCGCGGAACAGCAATTCGCCGATCGAGATGGTCGAGACCAGCGCCGTGTCCTTGAACAACGAAATGAAGTAGCCGCCGATCGGTGGGATGACGATGCGCAGCGCCTGCGGCAGGATCACCTGGGGCATGTAGACCCGGCTGCGCATGCCCAGGGCGCGGGCTGCCTCCCACTGGCCGTGGTCCACCGCGACGATGCCGGCGCGGATGACCTCGCTGAGATAAGCGCCGTAGTTGATGCCTAGGCCCAAGATGCCAGCCACCAGCGCGGTCAGGCGGATACCGAAGAAGGGGAAGACGTAGAAGATGTAGAATAGCTGGAGCAGCAGGGGCGAGCCGCGGATGATCTCCACGAACACCGCGGCCGGGGCTGCTATCCACCGCCGGCCCGGGTTCAGGCGGGCCAGGGCGAGCGCGAGACCGATCACCAGGGCCAGCGCCATCCCGGTGAAGGTTAGAAACACGGTGAGCTGGAGCCCGGCCCAAAGATCGGGCCACCACTCGATATAGTCTGCGGCGAGCTCCCGCATCAGGCGTGCGGGCCCGCTTCATGACGCCGGGGGCGTCCGCTGTTCATGGCTTCAGGAAGAAGTCCGTGGGCGTCAGGCCCCATTTCTCGAACAGCTTGGCAGCTGTGCCGTCCGTCTTCATCGCCGCATAGTCCTTGTTGAGAGCGGCCAGGAACTTCGGGCTGGCATCTTTCAGCACGGCGAAGGAACAGATCGTGTCGGCCTTGTCCTCCGGGATGTAGTCGCCGACCAGTTCGAAATTCAGCGCCGAATTCTGCTGCAGCGCGTAGGCCGAGAGGGTGGAGTCGACCACGGCGGCGTCGATGCGCCCGGTGGACAGGTCGGCGAAGGCATTCTGGATCGTGGGATACAGATGGACGTCGAGCGGCTTGCCGGACGGGCACGCGGCTGCGGCCTTCTTCAGCATGTCCACGTAGACGGTGCCTTCGTACGTGCCGGCGGCGTTCCCGCACAGATCGGCGATCGTGTGCAGGTGCTTGGGATTGCCCTTCGCCACGTCCAGCGATTCCGGGTTGAAGAAGATGCCGTCCGAGAAGTCCATCACCTTGGCCCGCGCCGGGCGGACATACATCGCGTCGCCCATCAGCTCGATGCGTCCGCTCTGCACCGCGGGGATCAGGCTGGCGAACGGCATGGCGACGACTTCGAGCTTAGCGTCGATGCCCTCGCGCTTGAGCACCTCGCGCAGGATGTCGGGCAACACGCCGGCGGCTTCGCTGGTTTTGGACTCGATGTAGGAGAGCGGCGCATCGTTCGAGGTGCCGATGGTCAGGACGTGGCTGGTGCGGATCGTGTCCAGCAGGTCCGCCGCCGAGGCGTTGGCGGCCAGGAACGGTGCGGCGAGCATCGCCGAGCAGGCCAAGATCAGTCGCAGACGCATAGTACCGGGTCCCGAATCGATTATCATTCGATGCTATCGGGGTGTCCGCCAACACGCCAGGACACGTTGTGGCACCCTGTGTCTCCCTCGCCGCTCGCTGCAGAGGGAAGAACAGGGCGTCTCAGCGTTGGGTGGGGACGGCGCTGACGCTGTTGAAGGGTGAGCCGTTGATCAGCTTGGTGCTGACCACGGTGTAGACTAGCACCTGCTTTTCCGCGTCCACCGCGCGATGGACCTGGAACGTCTTGAAGAACAGCGACGCGGAGGAGAACGCGATCACCTCGGATTTTGGCAGGCCCGGCGGGATGCTGACGGGCCCTACGCCACGGCACGCGATCGAGAACCGGCTGGGGTCTTCAGCCAGGCCAAGCCCGCCCTTCACGCCGCCGGTATCGGCCCGGGACAGGTAGCAAGACACGTTCGGCACTTTCGGGTCATCGTAGCGGTCTACGACCACCCTGTCGTCGGGACCGACCCAGCGGAAGTTGGTGCTGATCGAGTCGATCCGTGTCTGCGCCGTGGCCGGACCGGCCGCTAGCATTGGGGCGGCGAGCAGGGCAAAAGCGGCAAGGCTGATGGCGCGCATGGTTAGCTCCTTCTCGGCACGGATACCGGTCGCCGGGATACTTCGGCGCTAGTTTAACGCTCGAACGCTGCGATGTAGTTAATGCCGAGGTCGCGACTGACTGCCCAGCGCTGCCGCAGCGGGTCGAAGCTCAATCCCGCGCTGTCGATCATGCGCAACCCGGCGCCTCGGGCGAGCCGGGCCAGTTCGGCTGGGGTCAGGAAGTGCCGCCAGTCATGGGTCCCAACCGGCAGGAGGCGCATCACGTACTCGGCGCCGAACTTAGCCACCACCAGCGAGCGCGCGGTGCGGTTGAGGGTGGAGACGAACACCCGCCCGCCAGGCTGCAACAGGGCGGCGAGATCCCGCAGGAAGCCGGCCGGGTCGGGCACGTGCTCGATCACCTCGAGCGCGGTAATCGCGGCGAAGCTTCTTTGCGCGGCCACGAGATCGCTCGTGGTCGCGACCCGGTAGTCGATCGGCAACTCCCCCGCGTGCTCCCGCGCCACAGCGATCGTCGCGGGTGCAGCGTCGATCCCGGTGACGGCATGCCCATGCTGGGCCAGCGCCTCGGACGCCAGCCCGGCGCCGCAGCCCACGTCTAGCAGCGTGCCTGGCCCGGGTAGCCGGCCGATGATCCAGCCGATGCGCATCGGATTCATCGCGTGCAATGGCCGCATCGGTCCAGCCGGGTCCCACCAGCGCGCAGCCAGGGCGTCGAACCGTGCTACTTCCGCCGCCGCCGCCGCCCCGCCGCTTTGCACGCCATCCCTGCCCTGCACGCCGCCAAGGTTGTCCAGATTGCCCATGACCGGTATGTGATCGCCCTTCGCCCGGTTTGGAAGCCCGCTTGGCCGCGGGGGGACCGGCTCGCTTAAAGGAATGCTGGGACGGCATGGCGCGCATCGTGATGAAGTTCGGCGGCACATCGGTGGCCGACCTCGACCGCATCCGCAACGTGGCGCGCCGGGTCAAGCGGCAGGTGGATGCAGGGCACGAGGTCGCCGTCGTGGTCTCGGCCATGTCCGGCGTCACCAACCAGCTGGTCGGCTGGTGCCAGTCGCTTGCCCCGCTGCACGACGCGCGCGAGTACGACGCGGTGGTCGCCACCGGCGAGCAGGTGACCAGCGGGCTGACCGCGATCGCGCTGCAGGAGTTGGGGGTGGACGCGCGCTCGTGGGCCGGCTGGCAGATCGCGCTGCGCACGGATGGTGCCCACGGCAAGGCGCGGATCGACTCGATCGACGGCACGACCCTGCTGCAGCGGATGGCGATGGGGCAGGTGCCGGTGGTAGCCGGCTTCCAGGGCATCGGGCCGGACAACCGCATCACCACGCTCGGCCGGGGCGGGTCCGACACGTCGGCGGTAGCCCTGGCGGCGGCTTTGCGTGCAGACCGGTGTGACATCTATACGGATGTGGACGGCATCTACACGACCGACCCCCGAATCGTGGCAAAAGCGCGCAAGCTGGATAAGATCGCGTACGAGGAGATGCTGGAGCTCGCCTCGGTCGGCGCCCGCGTGCTGCAAACCCGCAGCGTGGAATTGGCGATGAAGGAGAATGTCCGCGTCCAGGTGCTATCCTCGTTCAAGGATGCACCCGAGGAGGGCACGGGCGGCTCCCTGGTCGTGGACGAGGACGAAATCGTGGAACAGGAAATCGTGTCCGGCATCGCCTACTCGCGGGACGAGGCCAAGATCACCGTGCGGCGCGTGCCCGACCGGCCCGGTGTCGCCGCCGCCATCTTCGGCCCTTTGACCGCAGCGAACGTGAACGTGGACATGATCGTACAGAATATGTCGGCAGATGGCACGACGGACCTGACCTTCACCGTGGGTCGGGCGGACCTGGCGCTGGCACAATCCACCCTGGCGGCCTCGGCACCCGAAATCGGCTACACCGAGGTGCTGACCGACCCGGAAGTCGCGAAGATCAGCGTCGTGGGGGTTGGGATGCGCTCGCATGTCGGCGTGGCGAGCACCATGTTCCGCACCTTGGCCGAAAAGAGCATCAACATTCAGGTGATATCGACCAGCGAGATCAAGGTCTCGGTGCTGGTCGGGGCTGAGTATACCGAGTTGGCGGTGCGCGCCTTGCACACCGCCTACGGTCTCGATGCCGCCTGATATCTCGCCGCCCGACGCGCGCCTGCTTCGTGCGCGGGCGGAACTCGACCGGCTGTGGGCGCCGGGAACCCGGTTCCTCGGCAGCCGGGTCGCGATCATGGGCGGCGCCATGAGCTGGGTGAGCGAGCGCACCCTGGTGTCTGCCATCTCCAATGCCGGTGGGTTCGGCGTGATCGCCTGCGGGTCGATGGGACCGGATGCGCTGGCGGCGGAGATCGCGGCGACCCAGCAGCGCACGGACGCGCCGTTCGGCGTCAACCTCATTACCATGCATCCGCAATTGCTGGACCTGATCCGGGTCTGCCTCGAGGCTGGTGTGGGTCATATCGTGCTGGCCGGCGGCGTGCCGCAGGGTACCGCGGTGCGGGCGGTGAAGGATGGCGGGGCGCGGCTGATCTGTTTCGCCTCGGCCCTGGTGTTGGCGAGGCGGCTGGTGCGCTCGGGCGCCGACGCTCTGGTGATCGAAGGCTCGGAGGCGGGCGGTCACATCGGTCCGGTTTCGCTCACCGTGCTGGCGCAGGAGATCCTGCCGCATCTACGCGACGTGCCCGTGTTCGTGGCCGGTGGGTTGGGGCGTGGCGAGGCGATCCTCGGCTATCTGGAGATGGGGGCGGCCGGCGCGCAACTCGGCACGATGTTTGCTGCCGCGGTGGAATCCGTCGCGCATCCCCGGTTCAAGCAGGTTTTCGTGCATGCGCGCGCCCGGGACGCCACGGCCTCCATCCAGTTGGACGAGCGCTTCCCGGTGACCCCGGTGCGGGGCTTGGCCAATGACGGCTCCCGCCGCTTCCTGCAGCACCAGGCCGAGACCGTGCGTCGCCTGGATGCGGGTGAACTGACCCGCGAGGAGGCGCAACTCTCCATCGAGCATTTCTGGGCGGGGGCGCTACGCCGGGCCGTGGTGGATGGCGACGTCGAGCACGGCTCGGTCATGATGGGCCAGTCGGTCGGCATGGTGACGGCGGAGCAGCCGATCGCGGAGATCATCGAGGAACTGGTGGCGCAGGCGGCGGGCGCCCTGGCCCTGCGAGGTCAGCCAGCCTTCGACGCGGCGTTCTGAGCATGCACGGCTCGCGGCGGCTCCTCACCAGCCTGCGCGAGATGATGGCCGCCGGCGTGGTGCCGCTGGCCGATGTGGTGCGGCTGGTGGCGGCCGAAATGGTTGCCGAGGTGTGCTCGCTGTATGTGTTGCGCAGTGGCGACGTGCTGGAACTGATTGCCACGTTCGGCCTGCGTCCGGACGCCGTCGGCCGCACCAAGTTGCGCATGGGCGAGGGTATCGTCGGGATCTGCGCCGCCACAGGGGCGATCCAGAACCTGCCGGATGCCCAGATGCATCCGAACTTCGCTTATCGTCCGGAAACGGGGGAGGAGCCGTTCGCCTCGTTGCTGGCGGTGCCGGTGCGCCGCTCGGGTCACACGATGGGCGTGGTGGTGGTGCAGAACCGCTCACCTCGCCGCTACGCCGTCGACGAGGTCGACGTGATGGAGACAGTGGCGATGCTGCTGGCGGAGGCCTTGGCCGCGGCCGGGGCAGGCACCGTGTCCGAAGACGCGCTGGGCGCCACTTTGCCTCGGCAGTTCGAGGCCGCGTCGCTGGCGCCGGGCCTGGCGGTGGGCCCGATCGTGACCGCCGGGCTGAACGCCGGGCCGCGCCGCTTCCTGGCCAAGGACCCGGCGGAGGAACAGGTCCGGCTGGATCGCGCCCTGGTCGCCATGCGCCGCGACCTGGACAGCCTGATCGAGCGCGGCATGCCCGATGGCGATGAATCGCGCGAGGTGCTGGAGGCGACCCGGCTGGTCGCGGCCGATGACGGCTGGGTCAAGCGGGTCGAGGACGCGATTGGCAGCGGCCTGACCGCGGAGGCGGCCGTGGTGCGGGTCGCGAGCGATTTGCGCGACCGGATGCGGCGCATCACCGACCCGTATCTGCGCGAGCGCCTAGCCGATCTGGAGGATTTGGCCTCCCGTCTGTTGCAGGCGCTGGATGGGCGTACGGCGCCGGGTCCGGTACCGGCGGGGTCCATCCTCGTGGTTCGCCGCCTTGGTCCGGCGCAATTGCTGCAGTGGCACGCGAGTGGGATCGCCGGGGTTGCGATCGAGGAGGGCAGCGCCTCTGGCCACGCTGCGATCCTGGCCCGGGCGCTCGGCATTCCGACCGTGGGCGGGGTGCGCGGGCTGCTGGACGCGGTGGGCACGGATGACGAGGCGGTGCTGGACGGCGACGAGGGCCAGATCATCCTGCGGCCCGATGTGGAGGTGCGCGACAACTACTGCCGCGCCATCGAGGCCCGCGCCGCCCGGCGCGCCGGGTATGGGCGGCTGCGGACGGAGCCGAGCGTCACCGTCGATGGCACGCCGTTCAGCCTGCTGCTCAACGTGGGGCTGGCGCTGGAACTAGAGCAGCTGGACTCGGTGGGTGCGGCCGGCATTGGGCTGTTCCGCACCGAGATCGCGATGCTGGCGCGCGGCTCGGTCGCCGATACGGCGGACCAGGCGGCGTTATACAGCCGGGTGCTGGATGCCGCCGGAGACCGCCCGGTGATGTTCCGCACTCTCGACCTCGGCGGCGACAAGCTGCTGCCGGATGCGCCCGCGACGGAGGAGGAGAACCCGGCGATGGGCTGGCGCTCGTTGCGAGTGGGGCTGGACCGTCCGGCTCTGCTGCGGCGCCAGATCCGGGCGTTGCTGCTGGCGGCGGCGGGGCGGCCGCTATCGGTGATGTTCCCCATGGTGGCGACGGTGGCCGAGTTCCGCGCCGCCCGCGGGCTGCTGTATGCCGAGGCGGCCCGGGTGCGCCCGGCGCCGAGCGATTTGCGGATCGGCACGATGCTGGAGGTGCCGGCGCTGCTGTGGCAGTTGCCGATGCTGCTGAAGGATTGTCACTTCCTCTCGATCGGGTCCAACGACCTGATGCAGTTCCTGTTCGCCGCCGATCGCGGCAGCCCGGCGCTGGCGGGGCGCTACGACCTGCTGTCGCCGCCGGTGTTGGACATCCTGGAGCACGTGGTTCGCTGCACCGAAGACGCCGGCGTGAGCGTTTCGGTGTGCGGCGAGGCGGCGTCGCGTCCGCTCGAGGCGCTGACGTTTGCCGCCATGGGGATCACCACCTTGTCGATGCCCGCCTCGGGGCTGCTGAGCACCAAGGCGCTGTTGCGGTCGGCCGATCTGAACGCCTTTCGCCCCGTGCTGCATGGCTTGCGCTCCAACGAGACAGGGGAGGCAAGCCTGCGGGAGCCGATCGCCGCTTGGGCGCGCGAGCACGGGCTGGAGATTTAAGCCCTCTCCCCCCAGGGCCCTTCAGAGTAGTGAGGCGTCTGCCCGAGGGAAAGGAAACCAGGCGGAATTGGCAATGGTAGCCAGGACGGGCTACATCGGCCGCATCCCTGGCCAACATGGCCCCACGGAGGCGTGCTTGCTCCCAGCTCCAGACCTCGTCGAGGCGTCCCTATGATGTCCTACGTCGATCCGGACGGTGTTCCGCCTCCGATGGGTGCGGCCCGTGTCGGGGCCGAGTTGCGCGCGGCACGGCAGCGCCTGGGGTGGCAGCTTGCGGATGTGGCAGCCGGGTTGCGGATCCGTCTCTCCTATCTGACGGCGATCGAGGAGGGCAGGCTGTCTGAGCTGCCCGGCTATGCCTACGCGATGGGGTTCGTACGCACCTATGCGACCTCGCTGGGCTTGGACCCGGACGAAGTGTCGCGCCGGTTCCGGGCCGAGGCGCAGGAGATCAATCGCAAGACGGAGCTGACCTTTCCAGCCCCTGTGCCACAGCGCGGCGTGCCGGCGGGGGCGGTGGTGCTGCTGGGGATCCTGATCGCGGCCGGGGCCTATATCGGCTGGTATCGCTACACCGGCAGCGACGAACGGATTGCTCAGACGGCAGCCACGCCGCCGGACCGGCTGGCCGCCCTGGTGCCGGCGCAGCAGGTGCAATCGCCGCAGGTCGCGTCCATCCTGCCCTCTACCCCGCTGCCGTCGCAGGCCGCACCGGCGATGCCGGGCTCGCTGCCGCCACCGACGGTTCCAGTGCCGACCCCGGTGCCGGTCGCGATCGCCCCGCCTGCCCCGATTCCTGCCGCGGCGCCGGTCAGCACACGCCTGGTGCTGCACGCCAAGTCCGGCGGGTGGGTGCAGGTGCGGGAGCGGCAGGGCCAGGTGCTGCTGAGTCGCGTGCTGCGGGCTGGCGAGAACTGGCCGGTGCCGATGAAGCCGCAACTACTGCTGACGACCAGCAATGCCGGTGCGATGGAGCTGCTGGTGGACGGCACGCCCGCGCCGTCGTTGGGGCCCTTGGGTGCGATGCGGCGGGATATTCCGCTCGACCCGGACATGGCGAAAGCCGGCAAGACGAACGCGCCGGGTTGATTTAGACTGCAATCGCCGCCGGGCATTGGCCCAGGTAGCAACGTTGCCGGGCATTGGCCCGGCCGCATGAGGAACGGAGCACATCCGAATGAACTACCGCTCGTATCAGCAGATCGATCGCCGCAAGTCGCGCCTGATCCATGTCGGGTCGGTGCCGGTGGGCGGCGACTCGCCGGTGACCGTGCAGACGATGACGAACACGCTGACCACGGATGTGGACGCGACCGTCGCGCAGATCCGCCGCAGCGAGAAGGCGGGCGTGGACATCGTGCGCGTGTCCTGCCCCGACCAGGAGAGCGCGCTGGCGCTGAAGCAGATCGTGGCGCAGGTGAAGGTGCCGATCGTCGCCGACATTCATTTCCACTACAAACGCGCTATCGAGGCGGCGGAGAGCGGTGCGGCCTGCCTGCGGATCAACCCCGGCAACATCGGCAGCGCCGAGCGTGTGCGCGAAGTGATCAAGGCGGCGAAGGACCACAATTGCTCCATGCGCATCGGCGTGAACGCCGGCAGCCTGGAGCGGCATCTGCTGGAGAAATACGGCGAGCCCAACCCGGAAGCGCTGGTTGAGAGTGCCCTGGAGCACGCCAAGATCCTGCAGGACAACGATTTCCACGAGTTCAAGATCAGCGTGAAGGCGTCCGACGTGTTCCTGGCGGTCGCGGCCTATCAGCAGTTGGCGGAAGTGTGCGACCACCCGCTGCATATCGGCATCACCGAGGCCGGGTCGAAGCGGGCGGGAACGGTCAAGAGCTCGATCGGGCTGGGGTCGCTACTGTGGGCCGGGATCGGCGACACGCTGCGGGTGTCCTTGTCGGCCGAGCCCGAGGAGGAGGTGTTCGTCGGCTGGGACATCCTAAAGTCGCTGGGCGTGCGGCATCGTGGCGTGAAGATCATTTCCTGCCCGTCCTGTGCGCGGCAGGGCTTCAACGTGATCCAGACGGTGAGCACGCTGGAGGAGCGGCTGGCGCATATCGAGACGCCGATCACGCTGTCGATCATCGGCTGCGTGGTGAACGGCCCCGGCGAGGCGCTGATGACCGACCTGGGCGTGACCGGCGGTGGCGACGGCAAGCACATGGTGTATGCCGCCGGCCGCCAGGACCACCGGATGAACGCCGAGGGCATGGTCGACCACATCGTAGACCTGGTTGAGGCGAAGGTGGCCGCGATCCAGGCTGCTGCAGCGCCGGCTCCTGTCGTGGTGCACACGCCGTCGGTGAAGGTGGCGGCGGAGTGAGCGCTGCCTCGCGGCCGGCTGGGAGGATCGACACGTCGCATATCAAGTCGCCGCGCGATCCGATGACGCCGGCGGAGCGCGAGGCGGTGCGGCAGGAGTTGTGGGAGGAGTACGCAGCGATCGAGCATTATATCGCTGAGCATGGCGACCCATGGCAGGGGTTGCAGCCAGATTGGTCTAAGGTCGACGAAGCCGATACCGACGATCATGCAGCATGACGTTTTCGTCCACCCGCTCCGCTCCGCTCGGCGTTCCTATCCGTATCTGGCTAACCTACAGGCTGACTTTGTCCAGGATGCCAATCGCATTTGCGCGCCGATGGTGCAAGCAAAGCTGGTCTCCATGCATCGAGGCGCTCCGCTGATCGAGTTCGATGGCCGCGAATATATACTGCTTCTCATGAAGCTCGCTTCCGCGCCGCTTTTAATGTTGCGGCGTCCGGTCGTGTCTATCGCGCCTCATCGCGATAGCATCGTTTACGCCTTGGACTGGCTGTTCACCGGCATCTGAGGTGCTTCACCCTCGTACAGTTCTGCGACCACCTCTCTACCGCGCATCCGCAAGGTCCGTCGCACGAACTTCGCGATATCGGGCACACCGTACGCCACGGCCAATTCCACAACACGTTCGCCGCGCGGGCGTTTTGCCCGCCAAGTGGCGTATGGATAGTCCGCAATCGGCAGCATGGTCGAGCGACCGCGAGGTGCGGGGAACGGCTTGTTAGCGCCGCTGTTGATGGCGCAAAATGTGATCCTATCACGGTAATCTGCCACCAACGCCGCCGTATCCAGTTCCAGCACGTCGTGCTCCGCCTCGCGGTAAGGCTGAGCTTCCAACAGCCGGTACAAACGATCGCGGGTAAGCCAAAAGAATACCCGACGGTTTAGCAGACGATACCAGTCGTTGGGGGTTAGTCCGTCCTGGAGACAGCGACTGAGGCCGCCATCGTCCATCGGCTTCTGATCTCTAAGCACCGCCTGCCCGAAGGCGGGGTGTGAGAGTGGCACCGCTTCGGGCCTGCGGGACGCCTCGAGCAACTCGCGCGTATGCCCATTCACACCGCACTCATCCAGCAACGCCGAGGTGCTCAGCAAGCCACGGCGTTGAATGCTGGGCCAACTGCCGCACGCCGCCATATGAAAGAGGGTTGGACAGTCCTGCAGCAGCTCAGCAAGTTCCGCGTCGGTCATGCTACACCCAGGCTTGCGGAACCCATCGCGTCAAGCGGCTTGCACCCGGCGCCCCGTCGCGCGATGACGGGCGTCCACCGGCACCGACGATCTGGAGCACCATGTCTGCCCTTCAGCCGCCTCGCGGCACCCACGACCTGATCGCAGACGACCAGCGGCGCTACACCCGCGTGGTGGATACGGCACGGAGCACAGCCTCCGTCTACGGTTTCGACGAATGGTCCACGCCGATCTTCGAGGACACGCGCGTGTTCGCCCGCACTCTCGGCGACACGTCGGACGTCGTGACGAAGGAAATGTACACCTTCGACGACCGCGGCGGCGACAGTGTCACCCTGCGTCCCGAGGGCACCGCCGGCATCTGTCGGGCCCTGGTCACCAACGGCCTGACGCAGTCGTTGCCGCAAAAGATCTTCTACGCCGGCCCCATGTTCCGTTACGAGCGCCCGCAGAAGGGCCGCTACCGGCAGTTCCACCAGATCGGCCTGGAGCTGATCGGCCCCCCCGAACCGCTCGCCGACGCCGAGGTGATCGCCTGCGGCTGGGACATCTTGTCGCGGCTTGGCATTGCCCACGACACGGTGCTCGAGGTGAACACGCTGGGTGACCGGGCCAGCCGGGATGCCTACCGCACGGCCTTGGTGGCCTATTTTTCCGAGCACAAGGCGGCGCTGTCGGCTGAAAGCCAGGACCGGCTGGAGCGCAACCCGATGCGCATCCTGGACAGCAAGGACCAGGGCGACCGCGCCATCGTCGCCGATGCACCCACCATCGCGCCGCACCTCACGCCCGAGGCAGCCGCGTTCTACGACGGGTTGCTCGGCCATCTCGCCCGGTTCGGCGTGCCGTTCCGCGAGAACCCGCGCATCGTCCGCGGCCTCGACTACTACAACCACACCGCCTTCGAGTTCGTGACCGAGCGGCTCGGTGCCCAGGGCACGGTGATGGCCGGCGGCCGGTATGACGGCCTGGTCGAGCAGATGGGCGGCCCGCCCACCCCGGCCGTTGGCTGGGCCGCGGGCATCGAGCGGCTCTCCATGCTGCTGGCCGAGTCCGGTGCCGTCCCGTCCGCCATTGCCGTGATCCCGATGGGGGAGGCCGGCGAGGCTGCGGCCGTCGGCGTGCTGCAATCCCTGCGCGCCGCCGGGTTGCGGGCGGAGATGGCCTACCGCGGTAACCTCAAGCGCCGCATGGAGCGGGCGAACCGCATCGGGGCCCGCGCCGCCATCATCCTGGGCGAGGACGAGCTGGCCCGCGGTGTGGCCCAACTCAAGCTCCTGGATACGGGGGTGCAGGAGGAAGTGGCGCTGGACCAACTCGCCGCCCGCCTGTCGTGACCAGCCTCGACACCAAGCTCGACCGGGTGGTGGACCGCGCGGACGAACTGCGCTCCCAGCTGCAGGCTGGGCTGTCCGGGGATGCCTTCGCCCGTGCCTCGCGCGAACTGTCCGAGCTGGAGCCGGTGGTGGCCCGCATCGGCGACCTGCGCCAGGCCCAGCGCGCGGCCAAGGAAGCCGAGGCGATGCTCGGCGATCCGGAGATGAAGGAGCTGGTGGAGGCGGAGCTCGGCGAGCTGCGTGAAAAGCTCCCCGCCCTGCAGCACGAGATCCGCTTGGCCCTGCTGCCGCGTGACGAGGCCGACGAGCGCAGCGCCATCCTGGAGATCCGCCCCGCCGCCGGTGGCGACGAGGCGGGGCTGTTCGCGGCCGAGCTGTTCGGCATGTATCAGCGCTATGCCGGCGCGCAGGGGTGGCGGTTCGAGGTCCTGGATTATGGCGATACCGAGCTCGGCGGCTTGAAGGAAGGCGTGGCGGAGATCACCGGGCGCAGCGTGTTCGCCCGGCTGAAATACGAATCCGGCGTACACCGGGTGCAGCGGGTGCCGGCCACCGAGAGCCAGGGCCGCATCCACACCTCCACCGTCACGGTCGCCGTGCTGCCGGAGGCGGAGGAGGTGGACGTGCAGATCAACGACTCCGATCTGCGCATCGACACGTATCGCGCGTCGGGCGCCGGTGGACAGCACATCAACAAGACGGACAGTGCCGTGCGCATCACCCACATGCCGAGCGGGGTGGTGGTGGCGATGCAGGAGGAACGGTCGCAGCACAAGAACCGCGCCAAGGCGATGAAGCTGCTGCGGGCCAAGCTGTACGAGCAGCAGCGCTCCAGCCTGGCTGCCGCTCGCGGGGCGGACCGCAAGGCGCAGGTGGGGACGGGAGACCGGTCGGAACGGATCCGGACCTACAACTTCCCCCAGGGCCGGGTGTCGGACCACCGCATCAACCTGACGCTGCATAAGATCGACCGGATCATGCTGGGCGAATTGGACGAGATCGTGGACGCCTTGACCGCGGAGGACCAAGCCGCCCGGCTCGCAGCCGATGAGTAAGATGTCTCAGGTCCTCCCCCGTCCTTCACGGGGGAGGTGGCGGCGAAGCCGACGGAGGGGGCATGGCCACAGTTCGTATCCCCTCGACCATGCTTCGCATGGTTCCCCTCCCTCCGCGCTGCGGGGGAGGAAAGCTGATTGCGATGCGGGGACGTCCTGAGCACCACCCCTCTCCCCGACCCTCTCCCGCAAGGGGAGAGGGAGAAGACGCTGTCCGATGCGTTGCGGATTGCCGCCGCCCGGCTCGCGGCAGCCGGGGTGGAAGAGCCTCGACGGGAAGCCCGGCTGCTGCTGTGCCACGCGACCGGGTTGGATGGGGCGGGCCTGCTCAGATACCTGCCCTCCGCCATGCCCGCGACCGATTACGACAACCTGGTGGCCCGGCGGGAAGCGCGGGAGCCGCTCGCCCTCATCCTCGGCCACCAGCCGTTCTGGACGCTGGACCTGCTGGTGTCTCCTGCCACTCTCATCCCGCGCGCCGACTCGGAAACCCTGATCGAGGCGGCACTCGACGCCTTCCCCCGCCGCAACCCCGGCCGCGTGCTGGATCTTGGGACCGGAACCGGATGCCTGTTGCTCGCCGCGCTGTCCGAGTTCCCACAGGCCTGGGGGCTTGGCGTCGACCGCTCCGAATCGGCAGCCCAGCTCGCCAGGTACAACGCCCACCAATGCGGCCTTGCGGAGCGGACCGCGATCGTCTGCGCCGACTGGGCCGCTCCGGTGGCAGGGCGCTTCGACCTCATCCTCTCCAACCCGCCGTATATCGAGACTGACACCATCCCGGCGCTGATGCCCGAAGTCGCCTGGTATGAGCCTGGCCTGGCACTGGATGGCGGGCGGGATGGGCTGGCGGCATACCGCGTGCTGGTCGCGTCGCTACCGGCCTTGTTGGCGCCGGGTGGAGTTGCCATCTTTGAGCTCGGCTTGGGGCAAGCGGCGGCAGTGTCTGAATTGGCCGTGGTAGCCGGTTTGCATCCCGAACCAGCGCGGCCGGACCTGGCCGGGATTCCTCGCGCGCTGCCCATCCGGGCACCCCGCAAGAAATCGTTTGGCGAACCGGCGCGCCACCGCTAGGGTCCGCCCGGCAACGCGGGTGAATGGACGGTGCACGCCCCTTTGGGGCCGACCGGTGCGTTCGTGGCGTGGGTAATTGCCCGACCCTCGGTCCCCGCAACGCTGGCCACCAGGCCCGACCGACATCGCACTGGAGAGCACTTGAACCCAATGAACATGAAACGCATGCGTGGCCGGAACAACCGCGGCGGCAGTGGCGGCGGCGGCGGCGGCGGTCCCCCCCGGCACCAGAGCGGCAACGTCCCCCTCAATCGCAACCACGTCTTCGACAGCAACGGCCCCGACCTACGTATCCGCGGCACGGCGCAGCAACTGTTTGAGAAATACCTGCAGCTCGGCCGAGACGCGACCAGCAGCGGCGACCGGGTTATGGCCGAAGGGTATTTTCAGCACGCCGAGCATTACTTCCGCATCATCAATGCGATCAACCAGGCCCAGCAACAGGCGCCACAGCATAACGGCGCCAACGGCCAGGCTGCTCCGCAGGCACAGCACAACCCGCAGATCAACCACAACGGCCCCCGCCGGGACGAGCCGGAGGAGGAAGAGGGCGACGATCAGCCGGACCTGGAACGCGAGTTGCGCGGCGAGCAGCCCGAAGCCCGCGACATTCCGATCACGGCCGCCCAGCCGGAGTAACCTTAAGAGCAGACTGCCCCGGATTAGCGGGGCTTGCCCTTACGGAACCAATCTTCGACCGGCATCACCCACTCGACGGTGAGGGCCGGCGGAGAGCATTGCGCCAAACCAGGGATGCAGAACTGGTATTTCCGGGCTTGGTCGAGCGAGCTGCCATTGAGCTCCATACCGCCGAGCAAAACCACTTTTCCGCTCGCGCCGGGTTCAAAGAAGCCGGAACCCACTCCGCTGAACACGAGCAGAGGGCGTGAGACGGATGCCTTGATGAGCTTGTCCATCGTCGAGAATTCGTTGGCGACGGCGAGGTTCTGCCGCGCCATCCGCTCGAGCGACTCGGCACTGCCTGCAATACTGGCGTAGAGGTCGAACGTGGTGTCCAGTATCCACCATCGTCCGTTCCGCTCGACCGCGTCGGCTTTGCCCATTGAACCGAACCGATACAAGTAAGTCCCCGGCATCAATCGGCTTTTATCCGGCATCACGATGCCACCATTGCGGATCGTGTTGCCGCCGTACGTCCCTAAACCGCAAGCCGCGTCGTAGTTCGACTTGAGGGCACTCCCGGAAAACGCTTCCGCATTCGCCTCGCCTGACATCTACACTCCCACCTCCAACGTGGAGACGATCATATCGCCAGGCCGGGTAAACTCAATTCCACCAGGTAACGATCAGTGACGAGGGCCCGACGTTTCAAACGGAGTTGTCCAGAAGGCCCAGTCTACGGAACAAGTCGATCAGCACCAGGTTCACGTTGAACTTGAATTCGTCCGTGTCCCGCACCGTCTCCAGCACGCGCTCCACCGGCCATAGTTCGAAGCCGATCACCTCACCATCCACCGGATGCGGTGTGAAATCCTCGGGCAACATGAGGTCGTAGCAATGCAGTCGGTCGCGTCGTAGCCCTTCCGCCCGCTCCATCGTGTAGCTGATCACGCCACGATGGACGGCTCGTGCCACTAGGTCGGGCGGCAACCCGGCTTCTTCGCCTGCCTCCTTGACCAGAGTTTCGGCCGGGCCAAGACCGGCAGGCACCCCGCCCCCGACGATATGGTCCAGCTTGCCCGGGTCCAGCTTCTTGTCCAGTGCCCGGCGTGCCACCCAAACGTGGAGCCCGTCGTCGCGCTGGACCAAGCCATTCAAATGCACGCCGACCGCTTCGACCCCGAGCGCGGGAAGCAATCCGCGGTCAATCGTGCCCAGCACCGCCCCATCCGGCGTGGCACGCACGTCGAACGCCTCGTCCCGCCAGCGGCCCAGCCCGGCGGCGAGCAGGGCTTGCTCGGCCTGCCTTAAGGAGCCGGGCGCCACATCCGTGCCTACGACGGCCGCCACCTCCGGCAGCACCCAACCGACCGGCTCGCCCGCCACGTGAAACCGCAGGCGCCGCCCCGGCAAGTGGACGTTGTTGCAAGCTACGATGTGACGCATAAATCCTGGGGTGTCGGGCATACAATCGATGTAGGGCAGGGAAGCGCATTGGTCACCTTTGAACCGCCCCCCGGCACCGCCACATGAGGCGGATGTCGTCAGGCCGCCGCTTGGACCTGCCGGTCCCCAATCGCTCCACTTTAGCCACTATCCAGTCGCTGCTGCCGTATCTTTGGCCGCGCGGTGACCGGCAAGCGCATGTCCGCGTGCTGCTGGCTGCGGCGTGCCTTGTGTTGGCCAAGGTCGCCACCGTCTACGTGCCGCTGGTCTACAGCCACGCGGTGGATGCGCTCTCCCCGAAGAACAGCCCAGCCACTGTGCCGCTCGCCCTGATTGTGGGCTACGGACTGTTGCGGGTCGCCTCGGCCGGGTTTGGCGAACTGCGGGACGCGGTGTTCGCTGCCGTGCAACAGCGCACCACGCGCCGGGTCGGGCTGGACACGTTCCGGCACATGCACAAGCTGTCGCTGCGGTTCCACCTGGACCGGCAGACCGGCGGCGTGTCTCGCTCCATCGAGCGTGGCGTTCAGGGCATCCAGCAGGTGCTGCGGCTATCGGTGTTCAACCTGCTGCCGACGGTGTTCGAGGTGCTGCTGGTCACCGGCATCATCTGGAACCTGTTCGACTGGCGCTACGCCCTGGTCACCTTCGGCGCGGTGGCGAGCTATATCGGCTTCACAATCGCCTTCACGTCGTGGCGGGTGAAATACCGCCGGCAGATGAACGAGGTGGATAGCGAGGCCAACACCAAGGCGCTCGACAGCCTGCTGAACTACGAGACGGTGAAGTATTTCGGCAACGAGGCGCACGAGGCACACCGGTTCGATGAGGCGCTGGCACGGTACGAGACGGCGGCGGTGCGCACCCAGGTGACGCTCAACATGCTCAATATCGGGCAGGCCTTCATCATCGCGGCCGGTCTGGCGCTGATCATGCTGATGGCGGCCCGTGGCGTTGTCAGCGGTGAGATGACGGTCGGCAAGTTCGTGCTGGTGAACACCTACCTGATGCAGCTGTATCAGCCGTTGAACTTCCTCGGCTTCGTCTACGCCTCCATCAAGCAGGGTGTGGTGGACATGGAGCAGATGTTCCGTCTGCTGGCCGTAGACCAGGAGGTGGCCGACTCGCCCGGCGCCCGGCCGTTGCGTCCGGCCAGCGGGCACGCCGGGTCGGTGGTGTTCGAGAATGTCCGCTTTGGCTACCGCCCGGACCGCGAGATCCTGCATGGCGTGAGTTTCAGCGTAGACCCGGGGGCCAAGCTCGCCATCGTCGGGCCGACCGGCGCCGGCAAGAGCACGATCAGCCGGCTGCTGTTCCGCTTCTACGACGCAACGGGAGGCCGTGTTCTGATCGATGGGCAGGAGATCACGGACGTCACCCAGGACAGCCTGCGGGCGGCGATCGGCGTGGTGCCGCAGGACACGGTGCTGTTCAACGACACCATCCGCTACAACATCGCCTATGGCCGGGTCGGCGCGACCCAGGCGGAGGTCGAGGCGGCGGCCCGCGCGGCGCAGGTGCATGATTTCGTGCTCCGCCTGCCGGACGGCTATGACACGATGGTCGGTGAACGCGGGCTGAAGCTCTCGGGGGGCGAGAAGCAGCGGGTGGCGATCGCGCGCACCATCCTGAAAAACCCGCGGATCCTGATCCTCGACGAGGCCACCAGTGCGCTAGACACCCGGACCGAGCAGGAGATCGGCACGGCCTTGGAGAACGCATCGGCCAATCGCACGACCGTGGTCATCGCGCACCGGCTGTCGACCGTGGTGGATGCCGACGAGATCATCGTGCTGGTGGACGGCCGGGTTGCCGAACGGGGTAGCCATGCCTCGTTGCTTGCCGAGGGCGGTGTTTACGCAGGGATGTGGCAAATGCAGGCGGCGGAAGCGGAGGCCGAGTTGACGGTCGAGGAACGGATCGCCGACGCAGTTTAGCCGCGAGCGTGCTCTAGCGCACTATCGTGCCGTCCGACCGCCGTGTTGCGATTTGGCGCACGCACTTCAATCAGCCATACGCTGCGCTATCTAGAGCGCAAAGGAGAGCCGTGAATGAGCCTTGCCATGGATGACGGCACCCCGCCCGACCTCAGCCACGCCGGTGCAGTGGTCGACAAGGCGATCGAGTATATGACCGGGCAGAACATCAGTTCGATCTCGATTGCCTCTGCCTTGCTGGGCGGCTCGCTGGGCCTGCTGACGCGCTCCTTATCCGACGAAGCGGTGATCGGTATCCTGACCAACGCGATCACCAGCGTGAGAGCAGGCGAGTTCCGCGATATGGCGACGGGGCCAGAGCTGACGGGGCATTAGCGCTCTCGCCACCATTGGGCCGCTGCCACCAGGGTCCAGATGCATTCTCCCAGCGCGAACGGCCACGCGTTGCAGGAAACCGCAAGTCGAGCCCAGCGCGCAGGCGGCGGCGAAGCCCAGGATGAACCCGGGGTGTCGCCGCTCCAGGCTGTAACAGATCAACATGGCGGAGACGGCGAACAGGCCGAAAGCAATCAGGGCACCCTTGGCGCCAGTGTTGACGAAACCGGCCTGCTTCGCCATAACCCGCCCCTCCGAGCCCCGCTGCTATCCCGATTTCCTGAGGATGTTCATACGATGTCGCGCCGTTGCGAGATTACCGGCAAGGGCGTGCTGACCGGCAACAACGTCAGCCACGCCAACAACAAGAGCCGTCGCCGCTTCCTGCCCAACCTGCAGGAGCAGTCGTTGCTATCCGACGTGCTGGGGGCCTCGATCCGTGTCCGCCTGACGACGCATGCGCTGCGCACGATCGAGCACAATGGCGGGCTCGACAGCTTTTTGATGAGCACGCCGAACCGCAATTTGCCCGCGGAAGCCCAGGTGCTGAAGCGCCGCATCGTGCGCGCCCAGGCGAAGAAGGCCGCCGCCTAGCCTAACTCGGCGGTCTACCCCATTTGACGTCCCCGTCCGAAGCGGCGACCACGTGAAGCACGGTGGCGGGGCTTAGGCATTGTATGCGCTTAAGCCCTCTCCGATATCGTTTCCGCAGCGGCGGAGGCGACCTTAGACTGGCGCTGAGGAACAGCTTGTAATCCCGGGCGTTCTCCCGCCGAACCACGGCAAGGAGTTCGGCCATGCAGCTTCAGGGCAAGATCGCCATCATCACCGGGGCTGATTCCGGCATCGGCCAGGCCACCGCGGAGTTATTCGCACAACAGGGTGCCGACGTCGCGATCAGCTATCACACGGACGAGGACGGCATCGCCGAAACCAAGCGCCGGGTCGAGGCCACGGGGCGCCGCGCCCACGTGATCCAGTCCGACATCGGCGACCCTAAATCCGTCATCGCCCTGTTCGAGGAAACCGTCAGCGCCCTGGGTACGCCCGACGTCCTGATCGCCAACGCAGGCGTCGGGATGGGTGGCATGCCTGTCGACGAGATGGACGACGACAAGCTGGACCTCATCCTGCGCACCGACCTCAAAGGGCCACTGTATTGCGCTCGGGAGTTCGTCAAGCTCCGCAAAGCCGCAGGTGGCAAAGGCCGGATCGTGTTCATCGGGTCTGTGGCCGGACATCTGCCGACGCCGGGCAGTGCGCCCTATGGAATGGCAAAAGCCGGGGTGAACTCCCTCGTGCGCAGCCTCTCGGTCGAGGTCGCCCCCGACAAGATCAACGTCAATGCCGTGGCACCCGGACTGATCGCGACGCCCATGACGCAAAAGCGCTTGGATGACCCGGCGGCGCGCGAGAAAAGCATGCAGGCAATCCCCTGGCGCCGCCCCGGCGAGCCGCACGAGATTGCCGGCCTTACCCTATTCCTGGCCTCGGACGCGGCGGACTACGTGACCGGGCAAACGATGGTGATGGACGGTGGGCTGACGATGCACTGGGGCGGTGCCTAGCCCTCCGGGGCACTGACCGCCCGCGCATGCGAGTGGGCCACGCGGCCTTGTGGGCGCAGCCGGTTGGTCAGCCACCGTGCTGCGCTCCCGACCAAGCCCGGGCGTGTGGCGACGAGGTCGCCGCGAATCTCAGCGTCGCAAACCCGGCTCCAGAAATCGGATGTCAGGCCGACGAACACGATGGCTGGGCTCCCTCGCTCCAACTCATGATCCAGCAGATAGCCGCGCATCACCGTCGAGATCGAGGCGGAGCTGAACGTGTTGTGGTTGAGCTGCCAGTCGACGTGGGTACCGTCCTGTCCACGCCAGCCTGCGACGTAGCTGAGCCAACGGCCTTCACCATCCTGCAAGCCCATCGCGAAGTGTCCAGGAAACGTCAGCAAGGCGGCCTCGGTGGCTTCGGCCCGGCGCTGGTCTATCGGGTAGGTTCCCTTGTCGAACAGGGCCAGCACGGCCCGACGTCGCTGGTCCACACTCATATCCGGCACGAAGCTACACCCAAGCTCCCTTTCCGCTCGCCGCCGATAGTAACGTAAGTTACGGCGCATCTTGTAGCCGAGGCGCTCCATCACCGCGTCGACGCCGCCGCCGAGCGGAAGCCGGAACCGCACGTCGTGGAACTGCCATGCGCCATTCACGCCACGCACGGTTGCAGCGGACCCCTTGGGTGGTTCGCCCGACCACAGTACGGTCAGCACTGCGGTATGGGCTAGTGGACGGCGGAGCAGAACGCGCGCGGTCAACTCCAGCGCGTCCCGGCGCGCGTCCGGATGTGCGATTACGCTGCCTTGGCCGCTCAGATCGCCGCTGTTGACGTAGCCGAGTACGATCCCGAAACGCCGCCGGAAGGTCAGCCACACGACAGCATACAGCGTCCCTCGCCGGCGCAGGAGCAAGGCCGCCGGAATGTGGCGGTGAATGCCAGACCACAGCACGATCCGATCGGTCGACGACGACACGTCGCCAAGCTGGCCGCATTCCTGTCGCAGCCGATTGATCTCACCTTCGGCCCGACGAATGCTTCGTACGCCGAGCAGTGTCTCTACCCGGGTGGCTCCCTCGTGGAAGATCAGCCGCATAACTTAGCCGTCCCAAATGTCGGTAACGGCGTGGTCCGATCTCCCTCTCAGCTATGAGTGCGGGGCGGATCCCATTACGCAGCGGTTATGACACGGATGCCCCTTCGGCAGAAGCCCGTCCGGGTCTGCGGCGATCGAGTTCGGCGTGCTAGCGGCGGTTCACCAACACGTAATTCATGGTGAAAGCGATCGTCGTCGTCGGATCCTTCATGTCCGGCGTGAAGCTTGGCACGGTGGCATTCCGGAACTCGCCAAGGAAGCCCATGTCCAGGAAGGGCGAGCGGGACGACCGAGCCAGGCTCGACGACAGCACCCGGCCCGAACGGTCCACCTCGAACACCACGGTCACCGCACCCTGCTGCTGCTGTTCGAGTGCCGCGTCGGGATAATACGTGTGGGCCTGCACCCAGCGTTTCAGCGCTCCGATCCAGTCGCCGCTCGGATGGGCACCGGCGATGTAGCTCGCCACGGCGTCGGTCTGGCCGCCCAGGCCTGGCACGGACGTGTCGAAGCCGCGGGACGAGTGGGTCGGCGCCTGGGTGGATGGGGAGGCGTTGAACGACCAGTTCTGTGGCGCAGACAACGGATTCTGCAGCGACGGCCGGGCATAGAACCGAGGCGCCGGACGGGGCGGGCGCGGCAGTGGCGGCAACGGTGGAGGCGGCTGCGGCATCACGAAGCGCGGCGGCAGCGGCAGGACCGGCTCGTTGTCGTCCTGGTTCAGCGTCACCGTGGCCGGCTGCGTCGGGGCCGGGGTGGGTGACGGGACCGGCTGCGGCGCTTGCGTCGGCTGTGGCTGCGGCGGCGTCTCGGTTGGCGGCGGCGGGGCCGGAGCCGGTTCCGGAGGGACAGGCGCGGGAGGCACCGGCTGCGGCGGCGCGGGTGGCGTCGGGGGAGTTGGCGGAGCAGGCGCTGGTGGTGGCGGGGCCGGAGTCGGCGGCGCAGGAGGCGTGGGCGGAGCCGGCGGCGGTGTGGGCGGGGATGTATCCGGCTGCGGCTGCACCGTGGAGGCGGTGACATTACCCCGGGGCTGCGACGCCTTCTGGACCGGATTGGGTGTTTGTGTGGAGGCTTCGTTCGCACCCGGGCTCTCGAACACCATCGCCAACTCGTCGGGTGAGGTGGATGCGTCGTCCTTGTTCTGCGCCGGCCGCGACCACCACAGCGCCACCAGCGCCAGTAGGTGCAGCAGCAACGACCCCGCGAGCATGATCTCCAGCACCCGGCGGCCCCGGCGACGGGGCGGCCGCCGGGTCCGCAGATCGGCCAGCGGAAGAGGTTGCATCAGCAAAGGCCGGGAACCCTAGGGCTGTTGCCCAAGGGATTAGGCGACGAGCGGCGCCCGCTCGGCTGCTACGCGGGCCCAGGCTGCCGCCATGTCCTCGTCGAACAGCTCGGCGAGCTTCTTCATGACTGTGCCGCCTAGCTCCTCCGCGTCGACGATAGTGACTGCGCGGCGGTAGTATCGCGTCACATCGTGCCCGATGCCGATCGCGATCAACTCCACGAAATCACGGCTCTCGATCTCGCGGATCACCTCGCGTAGGTGGCGTTCGAGGTAGTTGCCGGGGTTCACCGATAGGGTGCTGTCATCGACCGGGGCGCCGTCGCTGATCACCATCAGGATGCGGCGACGTTCCGGACGACTGGTCAGGCGGCGATACGCCCAAAGCAACGCCTCGCCGTCGATATTCTCCTTCAGCAGACCTTCCCGTAGCATCAGGCCGAGATTTTTCCGCGCCCGGCGCCAAGGTGCATCGGCCGGCTTGTAGATGATGTGCCGCAAGTCGTTGAGACGGCCAGGGTTGCGCGGCTTGCCCTCTGACACCCAGCGCTCGCGCGAGTGTCCGCCTTTCCACGCGCGCGTGGTGAAGCCGAGGATCTCGACCTTCACGGAGCAGCGTTCCAGCGTGCGGGCCAGGATGTCGCCGCACATTGCCGCGACCGTGATGGGTCGACCGCGCATCGAGCCGCTATTGTCGATCAACAGCGTCACGACAGTATCGCGGAATTCCGTCTCCCGCTCGCGCTTGTAAGACAGCGACAACAGGGGGTTGACAATGATGCGGGCCAGACGGCCGGCGTCCAGCATGCCCTCCTCGAGGTCGAACTCCCACGCCCGTGTCTGCTGCGCCATCAATCGACGCTGTAGCCGGTTGGCCAGCTTACTGACCACACCTTGCAGATGCTGCAATTGTTGGTCGAGCTGTTGCCGCAAGCGGGTCAGTTCGTCGGCGTCGGAGAGGTCGTCGGCATGGACCTCCTCGTCAAAGGACCGGGTGAAGGCGCGATACGTGGTGGTATCGTCCGTCATCGGCCGTTCGCGACGCTGCTGCGGGCCGCCTGGCTTCTCATCGCCCTCGGCCGCCGCTGCGTCGTCTTCTTCGGCCTGCTCGCCTTCGTCTTCGGTGGCTTCGCCCTGCATCTGCTCGGGCTGTTGGCCCAACGTGCTGTCCTGCTCGGACTGGCTCTCGCCTTGGCTATCCTGGCTGTTGTCCTGTGCGCCGGCCTGTTCGCCGCCGTCCTCGCCTTCCTCGTTGGAGTCGTCAGGCTCGGCTTCCACCTCAGCCTCGGCCAGGTTCATCACCGCCAGCAATTTGCGCGCGGCTCGGGTGAACTCCGTCTGGTTGCCGCGGGCGTCCGCCATCGCGGTCATCGCCGCGTCGGCCTCAGGGCCCAGGGTGTCGCGCCAGGTCGAGAGGATGCGGGTAGCGGTCTCGGGCGTTGCAACACCACTCATCCGCTCGCGGGCAAGCAGGGACAGCGCGGCTGGCAGCGGGAGTTGGTCACGCCGGGTCATCCGGTCGTAGCCCTCGGCCTCGCATTCCTCCGTCAGTCGTGCGCGGAGATTGGCCTGCACGCCGGCCATGTGCTCCGCCCCGACCGTCTCGACCCGGGCTTGTTCCAAGGCGTCGTAAACGTCCTTGGCCTCACGCTGCCCGGGGGACCGCGCGGCGTGCACACCCTCGTCGTGGTGGCGCAGGCGCAGGGCCACACTGTCGGCGGCACCGCGCAGCTTGGCCATCTCTGCCGGCGGGAGCGCGCGGGTAGGCAGCGGCAAACGCGCGCGCCGGCCCACCACGCCCGACGGCCCCGGTTGGAATGCGACCTGCACGTCAGGTGCCTGGGCGACTGCCCGCAGCACGCCGGCCGTGGCGCGTTTGAAGTCTTCAGCCCGGCCGTTATCTTTGCTTCCGCTCACGCCTACATCACCTTGCGGGTCGGCACCCCCGTCGGGATGTCCTCGTTGAAGCAACGCTGGTAATACTCTGCCACCGTCGAGCGTTCCGCCTCATCGCACTTGTTAAGAAAGGTGACACGGAAGGCAAAACCGATATCGCCGAAGATCTTGGCGTTCTCGGCCCAGGTTATCACCGTGCGCGGCGACATGACGGTGGAGATGTCCCCGTTGATGAACCCGGCGCGCGTCAGATCTGCCAGCGCGACCATCGACTCGGTCCGCTTGCGGGCCGGTGCGTCCTTCATGTCGATGCCCATCTTGGCCATCACGATTTCCGTCTCCTGCTTGTGGGGCAGGTAGTTGAGGGTCGCGACAATGTTCCAACGGTCCATCTGGCCTTGGTTGATCTGCTGCGTGCCGTGATACAGGCCCGTCGTATCGCCCAGCCCGACCGTATTGGCCGTCGAGAACAGTCGGAACGATTTGTGCGGACGGATCACCTTGTTCTGGTCGAGCAGCGTCAGCTTGCCTTCGACTTCCAGCACGCGCTGGATCACGAACATCACGTCCGGCCGCCCAGCATCGTACTCGTCGAACACCAGGGCACAGGCGTGCTGCAAGGCCCACGGCAGGATGCCTTCGCGGAACTCCGTGATCTGCTTGCCGTCGCGCACGACGATCGCGTCCTTGCCGATAAGGTCGATTCGGCTGATGTGGCTGTCCAGGTTGACGCGGATGCACGGCCAGTTAAGCCGGGCAGCGACCTGTTCGATATGGGTCGACTTGCCGGTGCCGTGATAACCCTGGACCATGACCCGGCGGTTATGCGCGAACCCGGCCAGGATCGCGATCGTGGTCTCGCGGTCGAACCGATAGGTCGTATCGATGTCCGGAACGTGCTCCGTGCGCACCGAGAAGGCCGGCACGTCCATGTCGAGGTCTATGCCGAACGTCTCACGCGCGCGGACGGTGGTATCCGGCCCATCGATGGTCGAGGTGGGCAGGGGGCGGGTGTCCGCGAGGGCGGCGACGTTGGTCATTAGCGGTTGGTATCCTCGGACAAATGCGGACTGATGCGAAATTAACCGGAGAGGCGCGCCGGGGCTACCCCGCAGCTGCCATGGGTTGGGACTCCGCCGTCAGATGGTGGCGAACGGCGGCATAGGCCAGGTTTATCGTCTTCAACCGCTCCTCCGCCGCGCGATCGCCACCATTGGCGTCGGGGTGATGGCGCTTGGCCAACTCCTTGTAGCGCGACTTCACGGCCTCCAGCGACACGGGCCATTCAAGTCCGAGTGTGCTAAGCGGTTCCCGAAGCTCGGTCGGAGTCGCAGGACCGGACGGCTCACTCGCACGGGTCCGTCGCCCGGCAAGGTTATCCAGTGGATCACGGAGAGCGTCCTCATCCAGGAACTTCGCGCCGAGCCGACCGAGTGGCCAGGTCGGGCGTTGCCACTGGGTATCCGCCCGCGTCTGGGCTTCGATTTGCCCCGGCGTCATACCTTTGTAGAAGTCCCAGGTGGCATTGTAGGCGCGCACATGGTCGAGGCAGTACCACCAATACTCATTGAGCGACGTGCGCGACTTAGGGGCGCGGTATTGCCCCGTGCAGGGGCAATCGGGGAAGTCGCAGGGTCGGCCTGGCGCATCCGGATCGGGCGCGTAGGCCCGGGGTCGCGGTGTGCGTCGGGTCATCGGTCTTTATGTGCGCCGGGGGGCGAGCGGGGCAAGCCCCGGGAGTTTACGGCCAGCGCCATAATGGCGGGCGGCCACGCGATTGAGCCGCGTGCTTCGGTGGCGACGGCGCTTCCGGTGGCGGGACTCGGTGCGTGTCGAGGAAGAACTTCAAAGCTTGGGGCTATAACACTTTGTTATTGAATCAGCCGCACTATACGGGCGGGTGTGATGCTTTACTATTCGGAACGAACTTGGGTAGGGTATAACATGACCAGAGAAGAAAGGTTACGTGCGGCCTTGATGCTCGCTTTCTCGCCAATCAGTTTGGATGTGATCGACGACAGTTCCAGCCATGCAGGTCATGCAGGGGCCGCCGAGGGAGGTGAGACGCACTACACGGTTCGGATGGTCTCCGAGCGCTTCGCGGGGCAGAGCAAGGTGGCACGATCGCGGGCTGTGCACGAATTGTTGGGCGCTGAATTTCGGAATGGACTCCACGCTATTTCTCTGACGTTAAGAGCGCCCGCAGAGGAACTTTAGACGATTGCAACACGCTTATTCTCAAAATATGGATATTTGCTGCAATTTACGATTGTGGAACCGTTCATAAGGGATTAACGTTGCGGCGGAAGTTCGATCGTCGGAAGAGTTGAAACAGGTGTGGGTCGTATGCAGAGTCGGCTTGTAAATCGAAATATCATCGCCGCTCGCGGACGCTCGTCGATGCGTTTGGAACCCGAAATCTGGGACGCTCTACAGGAGATCTGCAAGCGCGAGCGGGTGGCTTTAGGTGATCTCGTGCAGCGCGTCGAAGGCAAAGGGAACGAGGGCGGCCGAACCAGCGCTGTCCGGGTCTTTGCTTTCCAATACTTCCGTAACGCAGCTACGGAGGAAGGGCACGTCGCCGCGGGGCACGGGTCACTCGACTAACTGAGGCTTGCATTCCAGCCCCTTAACCGGGATTGGTGAGCAATGGCCTCAAGCTTGGAAACCCTCACCGTCGTGGTGCACGAAGACTTCGTAGAGCCTTTCGAGGCGGCTCTGGCGTTGTCTTGCCGCACCGTGGGTATATTCCTGTCGGACGAAGCGCGCCGCATCTGGACGATCGAAGGTGTCAAACAGCCAGGTCAGGGAGAGGCTGAACTCACAGCGGGGTTGGCCCTGGCTCGGCTCATGACTGGCGAGGAGCCTGTCCTGCAACGCCGGGCGACCGAGCCAGGTGGCTGGCTCGCACGCACGCAATCGTCATTTCCCGAACAGCGTGTTGGACAAAGGTTCGCCATTCGGGGCACGCATCTGCCTCCGGCGACCGTTCCAGGCCGGTTCACGTTAATGTTGGACGCCGGCGTGGCATTCGGTTCGGGTGAGCACAACTCAACCAGGGGTTGTTTGCGAGCTCTTGAGAGAATTGCCCATCGCCGACCGAACCGCATACTGGATTTGGGGTGCGGGTCTGGCATATTGGCGATGGCGGCGTGCCGATTGCTGCACCGGCCGGTGATTGCGACCGACATCGACCGATGGTCGGTGAGGGTCGCCCGGGAAAATGCGATCGCGAATGGTCTGCGCGGGCAGATCCAGTGCTGGCTCGCAACAGGTTGGCAGCCGCCTGCACGCCGTCATGCACCGTATGACCTGGTATTTGCCAACATTCTGGCTCGCCCGCTCTGCGCGATGGCCGTCGATCTCTCGAAGCATCTTGCGCCAGGGGGCACCGCGATCCTCGCCGGATTGCTCAAGAGCCAGGCCCGAATGGTGCTGTTGGCGCATCGCCGGGTGGGGCTGGTGCTCGATCGCCAGCTCGACGAGGGCGAATGGTCGACGCTTGTTCTACGCAAGCCACACTCGGCCAAGTATTAGGCCCAAGAAAGCTTCAAGCAAAGTCTAGCGCCGGGGAGGCCGATGATCCCCGGCGCTGTTAGCTGTTAGCGGTGGCGGCCGAAAGTCGGCTCAAATACGCTCGGCAGTTCGGCGCGACTCAGCCCGATATCGGCCAGTTCGCGGTCGGACAGGGCACCCAATTCGGACATCACCCGCTGACGCTCGACAAACGCCGCAACACGGGCGAGGATCGTTGCGATCACTCCACTCTTGGCGGCCTGAGCGTCAGCGTGATGCTGCGGGAAATTGATCTGCGCGGTCGGAAGGAGAGCCAACTCCTCCTTGGAAGTATAGGCGTTCATAATAAAGTCCCAAACTTGCGCAGCCGGGCTACGGAGGCCATCGGCGATGGCTTGCTCCCGTCTGCTGCAACGCAATATGGGCCACGATGTCGTCCTTCGCCCGAGGTAAGCGTCGCCAACAGATATGCGTCGAGCGCATGTCTTTGATTATAGGTATGTTAAGAAGATATGACAGCTACTCGTCTTACCGCCTTGCGCGTTGCTCTCGCCAAGTCAGGCCTCGAAGGCTTCGTCGTTCCACGGGCCGATGAGCACCTCGGCGAATATGTCCCTCCCGGTGCCGAGCGGCTGGCGTGGCTGACCGGCTTCACCGGGAGTGCCGGCCTCGCGATCGTACTTGCGAACGAGGCAGCGGCGTTCACCGATGGCCGCTACGTGCTGCAGATGTCGCAGCAAACCGACGCTACCGCCTTTGAATTGCTGCACATCACGAATCAGCCACCCCCGGAATGGGCCGCCAGCCGAACCAAGCGGCTGGGCTACGATCCCTGGCTGATGAGCGAGGAGTGGCTCGCCCGCTATCGAGTGGCCGGCATCGAGATGGTGCCGGTCACTCCCAACCCGATCGATGCGCTATGGGACGGTCGCCCGGCCGCGCCCGATGCACCCGCCATTCCCCACTCCCTGACCGTGGCGGGGAGTTCCTCCGCGGAGAAACGCACGCAGGCCGCCGACATGCTTCGGAGCGCCGGCCAGGATGCCTGCGTGCTGACCGACCCCGCCAGCGTCGCCTGGCTGCTGAACCTTCGTGGTGGCGACCTGCCGTTCACCCCGGTCGCGCTGGCCTTCGCCATCTTGCACGCCGACGCCCACGCCGACCTGTTCATCGATCCGGCCAAGCTATCGCCGGAGCTGCAGGCCTGGCTTGGCAACGACGTCACCTGCCAGCCGTATGGCGCCTTCGCGTCGGCGTTGACTGGCTTGGCCGGCCGCACGGTCCGCGTGGACCCGGCCGGTTCGCCCGCGGCCGTCGCACAAAGCTTGCGCGCCGCCGGGGCGACGGTGGTGGACGGGACCGATCCCTGCCTGCTGCCCAAAGCCTGCAAGAATGCAGCGGAACAAGACGGCGCCCGCGCGGCGCACCGGCGGGATGGCGTGGCCGTGTGCCGCTTCCTCCGCTGGCTCGAGACGGCATCGCATGAGACGGAGTGGTCGGCTGCCGCCAAGCTGCTGGAATTCCGCCAGGATGTCGCCGGGTTCCGCGGCGAGAGCTTCCCGGCCATCTCGGGGGCTGGCGAGCATGGGGCGGTGATCCACTACCGCGTCACGGAGGAGAGCGATCGTGCGCTTCGGCCGGACGAAGTGTACCTGATCGATAGCGGCGGACAGTTCGAGGACGGCACGACCGATATCACCCGCACCGTTTGGACCGGCCCCGGCACGCCGCCCGACGAGTTGCGGGCTCGGTTCACCGCCGTGCTACGAGGCAACATCGCGCTGGCAACGACGGTGTTTCCGCACGGCGTGGCCGGGCCGCATCTCGATGCGATCGCCAGGCGTGCACTGTGGGCGGCGGGGCTGGACTACGATCACGGCACCGGGCACGGCGTGGGCAGCTATCTCTCGGTGCATGAAGGCCCCGCCGGCATATCCCGCGCGGCGCGGCCGGTTCCGATCGAGGCGGGCATGATCCTGTCGGACGAACCAGGTTACTACCAGTCCGGGGCGTATGGGATCCGGCTGGAGAACCTCCTGCTCGTGCAGCCGGCGAACTTCCCGGGGGCTAGCAAGCCATTCCTCCGCTTCGAGGTCCTCACGCTCGCGCCGTTCGACCAGCGGCTGATCGACCCGGCGTTGCTCGAACCGGCGGAGCGTGCCTGGCTCGATGCCTACCACGCCCGCGTCGCCGCCGAACTCTCGGGCCAGCACGGGGCGGATTTCGATGCATGGCTAGGGACTGCCTGCCGTAAGCTGGAGGATTGAGGGCCTACTCACGGTCTCGTGAACCAGCGTTAACACATCGACCCGATGCCTGTGACAAGGTTTACTCCGCAGCGAGGAGTACCTGCGTATGTTAGGTGTATCAGCGATACGGGCCTTGAGCGCCTGGTGCGCCGGCCGGGATCTAAGTTGGTCTGCGGCCCGTTCGACCGGTGGCCATGCCGTGATGACGCTCCGGTCCCGGCACAACGGCCGACCCTGGCAGCGCATGCGGCTGGTGGTGGACGAGCCGGAGTTGAGGCTCGAGAATGAACTTGGCGAAACGCTTGCCACGGCGTCCGATCTGCCGGCGCTACTCGATGCGGTAGACGGCGGCGTGGCCGAGCCGCCGCCGGTGTCCCCGCGTGTGCTATCCGGGCTGCTGAGCCTGCCCGTTACCGCCGTGCGAAGCGTCGTGGTCTAGCTTGACGGGGCGGACACCCAGGATGTGTGCGATGGCGTAGGTCAGGTCCGGCCGGTTGAGCGTGTAGAAGTGGAACTCGTCCACGCCGTTGGCTTGCAGCAGGCGCACCTGTTCCGCGGCTACGACGGCCGCGACCATGCGCCGTGTCTCGAGGTCGTCGTCGAGGCCTTCGAACAAGCTGGCCAGCCAATGGGGCATCGTGGTTCCGCACATGGCACACAGCCGTGCCGCGCCGGCATAGTTCGTCACCGGCATGATGCCCGGCACTAAAGGCGCCGTGACGCCGGCCGCCAGGGCGCGGTCCAGGAAGTTCAGGAACAGCCCAGGGTCGAAGAACACCTGGGTAATGGCCCGCGTCGCTCCCGCGTCCAGCTTGCGCTTGAGATTGTCGAGGTCGTGCTCGGCGCTGACCGCGTTCGGGTGGGTCTCGGGATATGCCGCCACCGAGATCTCGAAGTCGGCCACCCGCTTCAACCCGGCAACCAGGTCGTTGGCGTAGTTGTAGCCTTGCGGATGCGGCTCGTACTGCTGCCCCGCCGGTGGATCGCCACGCAGGGCCACGATGTGGCGCACGCCAGCGTCCCAATACCGCCGGGCGACATCATCCACTTCGCCCCGGCTCGCGCCGACGCAGGTGAGGTGGGCGGCCGGCGTCAGGCTCGTCTCCGCCACGATCCGGCTGACCGTGGCGTGGGTGCGCTCCTGCGTGCTACCGCCGGCACCGTAGGTGACCGAGACGAAGCGTGGCGCCAGACGTTCCAGCCGGCGGATGCAGGCCCAGAGCTGCGTCTCCAGCGCGTCGGTCTTCGGCGGGAAGAACTCGAACGAGAGCGCGGGCGGGTGGGCGCCGTCCTCGGGGGCCGGGAGGGCGCCGAATCGCGGGCCGGTCAACCAGCGTTCAAGGGTATGCTGGGGGCTACCGAGGGGACTGATCTGGTTCATCGTCTTCCCAATGTGTGTATCTCGCGGGTAACGCAAGCCGCATCGCGTGACGCCCAGCGAAACTCCGCTGAATTAGCCTCCGTTGTGCGCGCGCGGGCCTGTGCTAGACAAGGTTGATCTTTCCCTGTTCCACTCGCGTGCCGCAACGGCTGACCTTCCCCTGAGGACCATTTATGCGACCCCTCGTTATCCGCGCCCTCTTCGCCGTTGCGGCCTTGTCCAGTCTGGCCGCATGCGCAACCCGCCCTCCCGCTTCGGATGTTGCGGCCACTCAGGAATTTCGGGAGGACAACGACCCGTATGAGCCGGCAAACCGGATCGGGTTCGCCTTCAACGACGGCCTCGACACATACTTCCTTGCCCCGGTCGCCAGGGCATACCGGTTCGCCGTTCCCGGCGTGATCCGTCGCCCCGTGCACAACGTGCTGCAGAACATGACCAGCCCGGTGCTGTTCATCAACGACGTCGTGCAGACCAAGCCCCGGCGCGCCGGCGATACCTTCATGCGCTTCGTGATCAACACGACCGCCGGGGTTGGCGGCCTGTTCGACGTCGCGGGCGGTCTGGGCTACCCGTATCACTCCAACGATTTCGGCACGACGCTTGCGCTGTGGGGCGTCCCCGAAGGCCCGTTCCTGTTCCTCCCGGTCCTGGGCCCGTCCAACCCGCGCGACGCGACCGGATACGGGGTGGACGTCCTGTTCGACCCACTCACCTACGTGCCAAACGGTCACGGGCTACGAACCCTGGGCTACGCCCGGCTCGGCGTTTCTGCGGTCGATTCACGCGAACGCGTGTTGGATGAGGTCGATTCGATCAAGAAGACGGCGCTCGACCCGTATGCGACCTTCCGCAGCTTGTATCGTCAGAACCGGGAGAACACGATCGAACAGATCCCGTCAGAGGACAAACCCACTGTGCCCAATTGGTATGCGAAGTGAGCGAGGCCCCCATGCACCTGACCCGTCGCGCTTTGGTCCTAGGCTCCGCAGCGCTAGTTGCCCTGTTCCGTGTCCCTCGGGCTTGGGCAGAGGATGTGTCTGCTGCCCAGACCTTCGTGCAGGGTTTCGGCACGAAGCTGGTCTCCGTCGTGAACGGGCCGGGTTCGCTGCCTGACAAGGAGCGGGAACTGCGTCCGCTGATCGATAGCGCGGTCGATGTCGACACGATTGCGCGCTTCTGCCTGGGCCGCTACTCCCAGATCGCCACGCCGCAGCAACTCACGGACTTCACCAACCTGTTCCACGCGGTGCTGGTCAACAACATCACGAGCAAGATCGGCGAGTACAAGGGTGTGACGTTCCGCATGACGGACTCCTCGATGCGCGGGAGCGAGGCATTCGTCGGCACCGTCGTCACCCGTCCGGAAAACGCCCCCACCAACGTGCGTTGGGTGGTCAGCGTCGCCTCTGGCAGCCCCAAGATCGTGGACGTGGTGGCAGAGGGCACCAGCCTGCGGCTGACCCAGCGCAGCGACTACTCCTCCTATCTCAGCCACAACGGCAACAATCTCGAGTCGCTGATCGCAGCGATGCGCCGGCAGGTTTCCTCGTAGGGCGGAAAGCGAGGCGCCTTCCGCCAGCTTCGATACGTCGGGAAGGCGCTGCGCTTTTCCGCCCTACGCCGCGCAGGTCAGCCGCGGCCGACGAAGGGCATCCCGGTCGCCATCACGGTCAGGGTCAGGATGTTGGCGTCGAGCGGGAGCGACGCCATCAGCGCGACCGAGCGAGCCACGTTCTCCACATCCATCACCGGCTCAACCGCCATCGTCCCATTCGGCTGGATCACGCCGCTGGCCATGCGCACCGTCATGTCCGTCGCGGCATTGCCAACGTCCACCTGGCCGCAGGCGATGTTGTGGATGCGGCCGTCCAGCGCGATGCTTTTGGTCAGCCCGGTCACGCCATGCTTGGTCGCTGTGTAAGGGGCGGAGCCGGGGCGTGGCGCGTGGGCCGAGATGGAGCCGTTGTTGATGATGCGGCCACCCTGAGGCTGCTGGTCACGCATCATCCGGTAGGCTGCGCGCGCCACCCGGAACACGCCGGTGAAGTTCACGGCAACCAGGCGCTCCCACTGTTCGTCCGTCAGATCGCCGAAATTGGTGGAGGGCACACCGCCGCCGGCGTTGTTGAACAGCACGTCGAGCCGGCCCCATTCCCGGCCGATGGTGGCGAACAGCGCCTCGACGGAGGCCGGGTCGGAGACGTCGGTGGGGACGACGAGCGTGGCGGCGGTGCCGGCGAGCGAGGCTGTCTCGTCGAGCTGTTCGCGCCGGCGGCCGGCCAAGGCCACTGCGAAACCGTCGCGGGCCAAGGCGAGTGCCGAGGCCCGGCCGATCCCACCGCTGGCGCCGGTGACGAGTGCGGTTCGTTGCATGGTCAATTCCTCCGTGTCGTTCCGATCAGCCTAAGGGGCGACGCCCCAGATGCGAAGAGTCGCCGAGCCGCTTCGTACACCTGGTGTTGGACAGAATGGGCGGGGACAGGGAGAAGAAGGTGTTAACCGCAGTGATCGCGCCCGAGCAGCGCCGTGACCGCAGCGGCGGCCGCCACCGAAGGGTTCCCGCCTGGTGGCCGCAGCGTGGCGACTGCCGCACGGCTGGCCTCCCGCTGGGTCTGGGCCGCCGCCTGGTCGCGGATCAAGCCCAGCACCGTGGCCGACAGGGTCGCCGGGTTGCAATCCTCCTGCAGCAGTTCGGGCACGATCGCCCGGCCGGCCAGTAGATTGACCATGGCGACGTGCTTCACCCGTATCATCCGCCGCGCCATCATGGCCGAGACAGGGTTCACCCGGTAGGTCACGGCCATCGGCACGCCAGCCAACGCCAGTTCCAGGGTGGACGTCCCCGATTTCGTCAGCGCGGCCGACGCGGCGGCGTAGGCGTCGTGCTTGTCATCCACCTCGGTGACGATCACCGGGCGCACCGGCCAGGACGCCGTCGCTGCCTGCACGATCTCGGCCACGGCATGGGAGACGGGCACCACCGGCACGATGCCGGGCAACTCGGCTTGGAGCAGGCCCAGGGTTTGGCCGAACACCGGGAGCAACCGCGGCGCCTCGCTGCGCCGGCTCCCTGGCATCAGCACCAGGACGGGGGCATCCGGCGCCAAGCCATGGCGCGTGCGGAAGCGGGTGGCGTCGCCGGTGTCGGCCCCGGATTGCAGCACGGGATGGCCGACGAAGCGCGACTTCAGGCCGTGGCCGGCGAAATACGCCTCCTCGAACGGCAGCAGGCACAGCAACTCGTCCCACAGGCCGGGGAAGGTTTTCACGCGGTGCTCCCGCCACGCCCAAACCTGCGGCGCCACGTATTGCACGCGCTTGATGCCCAAGGGGGCGATGCGGCGCAGCACATGCAAGCCGAAGCCCGGCGAATCGACCGTGACCACCACATCGGGCTTACGGGCCGCGATATCGGCCACCACCGACAGCATCCGGCGCCGGAGAGTGCGGATCCGGGGCAGGATCTCCACCAGTCCCATGACGGCCAGGTCGGATATCGGGAACAGGCTCTCCATGCCCTCGGCCAGCATTCGCGGTCCTGCGACGCCGGCGAAACGCGTGGCCGGGTCGGACGCCTTGAGCGCGCCCATCAGCCGGCTGCCCAACACGTCGCCGCTTGCCTCGCCGGCGACCAGGTAGATCAGGGGCATAGGTCACGCACCGGGCAGGGCGGCGGCGCGGCCGGATAGTCGCGGTGGTTTCGCACGCCCCCGGTCTCGCGCACGACGCTCAGCGGCGCCGGGTCGAGATCGGCGTACAGCCAGCCCGGTGCGTCCATCGTGCCACGGGCAATCACGCCGTCATCAGGGAAGCCGTGATCCACGGGGCCGAACACGGCGGCGTAGCCGTGGTTCGTGTCCAGCGAGGCGAGCCACGGCGCATCGCCCACGGTTGTCGCCACCGCCACATAGCACTGGTTGGACATCGCGCACGCCCGGGCAGCCAGACGCACCCGGTTGAAACCCGCCAAGGTGTCCGTGGCGGTCGGCACCAGGACAAGCCATGCGCCCGCCTCGACCTGCGCGCGGGCGAGCGGCGGGTGCTCGATGTCGTAGCACACCGCGAGGCCTATGCGTCCCCATGGCGTCTCGAACACGGCCGGCGGCGCGCCCTCCGGCACATGCCAGTGTTCACGCTCGAACGGCGTGGGCCGGTGTTTCTCCTGGAAGGCGATACGCCCGCCTGGACTGATCAAAGGCGCATGGTTGGTCAGCGTGCCGTCACCCCGGCGATGCGGCAGGGAGCCGCCCAGCAGCCATACCCGATGCCGGGTGGCGGCGCGGTGCATCACCTCCAGCACCGCCTCATGCTGGGCGCAGGCGGCGTCCAGCTCCGCGGCTAGATCCGGAAGTGGGGCGGGTATGGCATCCATGCTGGCGTATTCGGGGAGCACCAGCAGTTCCGCACCCTGTGCGGCCGCCTCCGCGATACTGGCATTGAACGTTGCCTCCCAGGCCTGGAAGCCGGGGTATCGGCTGATCCGGTATTGCAGCAGGCCTAGCCGCATGGGAGCGGCGCACCGTTCAGCGACTTGATCCAGAAGTCGAGCGTGTGCGCGGAGCGTTCGTGCTCCCCGCGATCGGTCCAGTGCATGACGCAGGACACGCCTGGCATGGGCACATAGCCCCGCCGGCGCCAGAACACGTCGTTGGTATGCGGCTCGGCGGGGCGCAGCTTGTGATCGGCCGGCCGTCGCACCGAGCAGAACAGGGCGTAGTCGGACGTGGACACCGCGCGGGCATGCGACTCGCGCAGTTCGAACAGGCGCACGCCCAGGCCCTTGCCGCGCCACGCCTCGAGGACGATGCCCTCCCCGAAGTAGAAGAACTGCGCCGGATCCCAGCCACGCTCGATGAACGGGGCCTGCACGTTGGCGCTCTCGTCCCCGAGCGGCAGGCAGGTGGCGGCGGCGACGGGCTGGCCTTCGTGCGTGCCGAGGAACAAGGCGGCACGGGGCAGTTTCACGTAATCCGCGATGTAGGGCGGGGCCGCCGGGTCCCCTTGGTAGAGGTATGGCCAGTCGTAGAACACGGCGACGTGCAGATGCTGGAACGCCGAGTGCGCCTTCGCGATGGCGGGGCCGGTCAGGGTCTGGAATTGAACGCCGTTGTCAGGGGTCATGGGATGGCTGCATAGGGTGTGGTGTGGAAGGGATGCAAACGGATGGACGAGCTATGTCATGTGACGACCGCTAAGGTGCTGGAGGCGGCCGGGGCAAGCCTACGTGCCAACCCCTTCCTACATTGCTGCACCGAGGACCAGTTGGCCTTCGTCCTGCAGCAGCACTTCCCCGGTCAAACCGGGCTCGTGGTCCTTCGCTTCGACCCGGCTGACGTGGACGGCCGGATCGAGTGGGAACGCAGCGAACCGGACCAGGCTCCATTTCCGCATTTATACGGGTCTCTGCCGCTGGCTGCCGTGCGGGTGACACCGGCGGATTGAGGCGACTCCGATGTAGGGTGGGCTGCTTGCAGCCCACCAGCCATGCAAGGCCAGCGACATCGGCGTGGGAGAATCGCTTTAGAACGGAAGCTTCAGTCCGCCGGGCAGGGACATACCGCCTGTCACCTTCTCCATCTCCGCTGCGGTCTCCGCTTCAAGCTTGCGCTTGCCGTCGGCATGGGCGGCGATCAGCAGGTCCTCCAGCATCTCGCTCTCCGCCGGGTCCAGCAGCTTCGGGTCGATCTTCACCCGCTTGAGGTCGCCCTTGCCCGACAGCGTGACCTGCACCATGCCAGCCCCGGACGCGCCCTCGATCTCCATGCCCTCGAGCTTGGCCTGCATCTCGGCCATTTTCGACTGCATCTGACTGGCTTGCTTCATCAACCCGGCGAGATTCTTCACGTGTCGTCCTCCATCATGTCAGCCGGCTCGGCGTCCGGCGGTGCGAAGCCGGGCATGTCCGGCTCCCCAAGGGAAATCGCGGCCTGTGGCGGGAGGCCGTAATCGTCCAGCGAACTATCCCGCACCGCGGCGATCGTGGCGCCCGGAAAAGCATCCAGGATAGCACGCACCAGTGGATGTTCCGCTGCGGCATGACGCCTGGCCGTGTCGGCGGATTGCTCCTGCTCCCCCAAGGTGGGTTCGCCGGGTGCGGCCGACAGCGCGATCGTCCAGCGTTTGCCGGTTTCCGCCAGCAGCAGCGCGCCCAGGCGGGAGGCCAGGTCGCGGGGCGCCACCGGCTCCGGGCGCAGCTCGATCACGCCGGGTGCGAAGCGGACCAGGTGGACGGAGTGGCGCAAATGGCTGTGCAGCGTCGGGTCCCGCCCGGAGCATAGCGCCACGACGTCGCGGAACCCGGCCAGCCGGGGCGCCTCGACCGGCATTGGAGCCGGCGCTGCGGCGTGCACCATGCCGCCACCCGCGACCGCTCGCATGGTGGAGCCCGGTGGCGGCGGGCCTTCCTGCACCGGCGGCCTGCCTTGCGAGGCTGACCCGGCGGCGCCCCCCTCGGCCAGCAGCTTGCGGACCAGATCCCCCGGCGGCGGCACGTCGGCCACGTGACACAAGCGGATCAGCACCATTTCGGCCGCAGCCCGGCGGTCGGGCGCGGCCTCCACCTCGGTCAGGCCCTTCAGCAGCATCTGCCAGGTTCGGCTCAACACTGGAACCGAGAGCTGGTCCGCCAAGGCCGCACCTCGGGTTCGCTCGGCTTCGGGCAGGGTATTGCCGGTGCGCAGGCCTGGGACCGAACGGAGCCGGGTCAGCATGTGCACCAGTTCCAACAGGTCGGTCAGCACGGTGCCCAGGTCGGCGCCGAACTCATGCGCACGGTCGGTAACCGCCAGGGCGGCCTTCACGTCGCCGGCCGCCACCGCCTCCATCAGGTCGAACACCATCTGGCGGTCGGCCAAGCCCAGCATGTCGGTGACTTCGGCCGCGGTGACCTCGGCGCCGTCCATGCGGGCGATCGCCTGGTCCAGCAGGCTCAACCCGTCGCGCGCCGAGCCGTCCGCCGCGCGTGCGACCAGGTCCATCGCCGCCGGGTCGACTACCACCTGCTCGGCCCCTGCCACCCGGGTGAACAGCCCGGCCAGTTCAGCGGCGGAGATCCGGCGCAGGTCGAAGCGCTGGCAGCGGGACAGCACGGTGATCGGGACCTTGCGGATCTCGGTGGTGGCGAAGATGAAGGTGATGTGCGGCGGCGGCTCCTCCAGCGTCTTCAACAGGGCGTTGAAAGCCTGGGTGGTCAGCATGTGCACTTCGTCGAGGATGAAGACCTTGGTGCGCGCCTGCAGCGGCTTGTAGCGCACCGCCTCGATGATCTCCCGCGCGTCGTCCACCTTGTTGCGGGTGGCGGCATCCATCTCGATCACGTCGGGATGCCGGTCGGCCAGGATCGCGGTGCAGTTGGCACACACCCCGCACGGAGTCGCGGTCGGGCCACCAGTGCCGTCCGGCCCCACGCAGTTCAGTGCACGGGCGATGATGCGGGCGGTGGTGGTCTTGCCGACTCCGCGCACCCCGGTGAGCATGAAGGCGTGTGCGATGCGGTTGAGCGCGAAGGCGTTGCGCAGCGTGCGCACCATCACGTCTTGTCCGATCAGGTCCTCGAACCGAGTCGGTCGGTATTTGCGTGCCAGCACCCGATACGGTGTGGCAGTCACCGGCCTGGCAGGAGCGTCCCCGAACAAGCCGGGCCCCTCCGGCGGGGGAGGGGCGTCCAACGCGTCCGGCGCTTCTTCGAACAGGCCAGACATAACTGGGCCGGGCCTCCTGGCATTAAGGCGGGGACGGGGTGGGGAACCGGACAACGACCCGGGCGGAACTCACCTCGGCTGCTTCCTTCCGGACCTGACCGGGTCGGCAAGGCGCCCGTCCGCAACCGGCTCCCCACGCCGTTCTATCACGAGGCACGGGGGGTGGGGCAAGGCACCCTCGTCACCGCACCGAGCGGTCAGAAAGTGAAGCAGGATGCTGAACCACATCTTGACGGTGCATCCGACTTCGGCACAATATCTATGTGTCACGGTCTTCCGCTGAACGGCGGATGCTAAGAGGGAATTCGGTACGCCGCAGGGCAAAGCCGAGGCTGCCCCCGCAACTGTAAGCGGCGAGCCGACGTCCACGATGCGTCACTGAACCCTCGGGTTCGGGAAGGCCGGACGGAGGCTGCGACCCGCGAGCCAGGAGACCTGCCGTGACGGCGTGATTGTCCTCGGGCGGGGTGTCCTGGTGGATCGTATGACTGGTCCGGTGGCGTCATGCCACGGCTCCGTCTTGCGACCGCTCGGCCGCCGCCCTCAGCAGGTGGGTTTGAGCCTATGTCATTGACGTTAGAGTCTGTCCGCGCCGAGTCGCCTTCGAAGTTTGCACCACCCCCGGCTCCGAAGTCCGGGCCGCAGTACCAGGTCATCCGTCGCAACGGCAGCGTGGCGGTGTTCGACGCGTCCAAGATCCTGGTTGCGCTCACCAAGGCATTCCTGGCCGTGGAGGGCACGGCCGCCACGTCGTCGCGCCGGGTGCATGACACCGTCGCGGACCTCACCGACCAGATCGTGGCGAGCCTGATGCGCCGGGCGGATGCCGGACGGACCTTCCACATCGAGGCAATCCAGGACCAGGTCGAGCTGGCGCTGATGCGCGGCGAGCAGCACAAGGTCGCGCGGGCCTACGTGATCTACCGCGAGGAGCGGGCCAAGGAGCGCGCGGTGAAGCTGCCGGAAGCAGCCGCCACCGCGCTTCGCATGAAGCTGGCGGATGGGTCGTTGGTCCCCTTGGACAGCGCCCGCCTGGCGGCCGTGGTAGAGGAGGCGTGCGCTGGCCTGGCCGATGTGGCGGCCGAGCCGATCCTCGCCGAAACGCGGCGCAACCTGTATGATGGCGTGTCGCAGGACGAACTGGCGCTGGCGCCGATCCTGGCGACTCGGACGCTGATCGAGACCGAGCCGAACTATTCCAAGGTCAGCGCCCGCCTGTTGCTCGACAAGGTGCGGCGGGAGGCGCTGAGCTTCATCGCCGGCCACCCCGACCAGGCGACCCACGCCGAGATGACCCGGCGCTACGGCGACTATTTCCTCGGCTACGTTCGGGCCGGCATCGCCGCCGAACGGCTCGACCCCGAGCTCGCCCGCTTCGACCTGCCGCGACTCGCCGCCGCGCTCAAGCCGGAGCGCGACCTGCAGTTCGACTACCTCGGTCTGCAGACCCTGTACGATCGCTATTTCCTGCATGCGGCGGGCGTGCGGTTCGAGCTGCCGCAAGCCTTCTTCATGCGGGTGGCGATGGGCCTGAGCCTGCGGGAGATCGAGCGCGAGGAGAAGGCGATCGAGTTCTACGACCTGCTGTCCTCGTTCGATTTCATGGCCTCCACGCCCACGCTGTTCAACGCCGGCACGCTGCGGGCGCAACTGTCGTCGTGTTTCCTGACCACGGTACCCGACGACCTCGACGGCATCTTCAAGTCGGTGAAGGACAACGCGCTGCTCGCCAAATACTCCGGCGGGTTGGGCAACGACTGGAGCCGCGTGCGCGGCCTCGGCGCCCACATCAAGGGCACCAACGGGGAGAGCCAGGGCATCGTGCCCTTCCTGAAGGTCGCCAACGACACCGCGATCGCCGTGAACCAGGGCGGCAAGCGCAAGGGAGCGGTCTGCGCCTATCTCGAGACCTGGCACATCGACGTCGAGGAGTTCCTCGACCTGCGCAAGAACACCGGCGACGACCGCCGCCGCACGCACGACATGAACACGGCCAACTGGGTGCCGGACCTGTTCATGCAGCGCCTGGCCGACGATGCCGGCTGGACATTGTTCTCGCCCGACGAAGTGCCGGACCTGCACGACCTGTACGGCCCGGCGTTCAAGACCGCCTACGAGGCGCACGAGGCGCGCGCGGCACGGGGCGAGATCAAGGTCTGCAAGCAGGTTCGGGCCAAGGACCTTTGGCGCCGCATGCTGACCATGATCTTCGAGACCGGGCACCCGTGGGTCACGTTCAAGGATCCCTGCAACATCCGCTCACCGCAGCAGCATGCGGGCGTGGTGCATTCGTCCAACCTCTGCACCGAGATCACGCTGAACACGTCGAACGACGAGGTCGCGGTCTGCAATCTCGGCTCCGTCAACCTGGCGGCGCACGTGACCGGCGCCGGGTTGGACCGGGCGCGCTTGGCGCGGACGGTGAAGACCGCGATGCGCATGCTGGACAATGTCGTCGACATCAACTTCTACACCATCCCGGAGGCGCGCCGCTCCAACCTGAAGCATCGCCCGGTCGGGTTGGGCCTCATGGGGTTCCAGGACGCACTGCAGACGTTGCGGCTGCCCTATGCCTCCGACCAGGCGGTCGCCTTCGCCGATGAGAGCATGGAGCTGATCAGCTTCCACGCCATCGAGGCCTCGGTCGACCTGGCGGCGGAGCGCGGCGCCTACCCGAGCTTCAAGGGTTCGCTGTGGTCGCAAGGCGTGCTGCCCCACGACTCGTTGGGGCTGCTGGAGGCGGCGCGGGGCGAGTTGGCGCTCGACCGTTCGTCCAAGCTGGACTGGACCGCGCTGCGGGAGCGGGTGGTCGGCACCGGGATGCGCAACTCCAACACCATGGCGATCGCACCCACCGCCACGATCTCCAACATCTGCGGCGTGTCGCAGTCGATCGAGCCGGCGTACCAGAACCTGTACGTCAAATCGAACATGTCGGGCGACTTCACCGTGGTGAACGCGGCGCTGGTGCGGGACCTGAAGGCGCGCGGCCTGTGGGACGAGGTGATGGTCTCCGACCTCAAGTATTTCGACGGCGCGGTCGCGGAGGTTGCCCGTATTCCCGACGACCTGAAGGCGCTGTATGCGACGGCGTTCGAGATCGACTCGGTCTGGCTGATCGAGGCCGCGGCGCGGCGGCAGAAGTGGATCGACCAGGCGCAATCGCTCAACCTGTATATCGCCAATCCCTCGGGCAAGAAGCTGGACGCGCTGTATCGTCTGGCCTGGGTCCGCGGTTTGAAGACCACATACTACCTGCGGTCGCGCTCGGCGTCGCACGTGGAGAAATCCACGCTGAAGGGCACGGATGGCAAGCTGAACGCCGTCTCGGTGACTGCCCTTCCGCTGACTCTCGTGCCCAAGGCCGAGAGCTGGGGCCAGGCCTGCTCCATCGAAGATCCCACCTGTGAAGCCTGCCAATAGGCGGTTGGAGACGAACATGACGATGCTCGACTGGTCCGACGACGAGACCGAGACCGACACCACGCCCGCAACGGCGTTCGAGAGCAGTGCACCCGCGCCGCGCACTGGGCGGGTGTCGGTCGACGAGAAGGCGATGATCAACTGCCGGGCCGACGTGAACCAGCTTCTGCCGCTGAAATACGGCTGGGCGTGGGATAAGTATCTAGCGGCCTGCAACAACCATTGGATGCCGACCGAGATCTCCATGCAGGCCGACATCGCGCTGTGGAAGTCGCGCGACGGGCTGACGGAGGACGAGCGCCGGGCGATCAAGCGCAACCTGGGTTTCTTCGCGGCGTCGGAGAGCCTGGTCGCCAACAACATCGTGCTGGCGATCTACCGGCAGCTCACCAATCCGGAATGCCGGCAATACCTGCTGCGCCAGGCCTTCGAGGAGGCGGTGCACACCCACACCTTCCAGTACATCGTCGAGAGCCTCGGCCTGGACGAGGGCGAGCTGTTCAACATGTATCGGGAGGTACCGTCGATCACCGCCAAGGCCGCGTGGGCGTTGAAGTTCACCCAGACCCTCGATGACCCGGCGTTCAAGACCGGCACCATTGCGGCGGACCAGGCGCTGCTGCGTACGCTGATCGCCTTCTACGTCGTGTTCGAGGGGATGTGGTTCTACACCGGTTTCGCCCAAATTCTTTCGCTGGGCCGGCGCAACAAGATGGTCGGGATCGCCGAGCAGTATCAATACATCCTGCGCGACGAGAGCTTGCACCTGAACTTCGGCATCGACGTGATCAACCAGATCAAGGCCGAGAACCCGCAGCTATGGACCGCCGCGTTCCAGGAGGAGGTTCGCAGCATGGTGCGCGAGGCCGCCGAGCTGGAAGCCGCCTACGGCCGCGACACCATGCCGCGCGGCTTCCTGGGGCTGAACGCGGCGCTGTGCGAGGAGTACATGCACTTCATCGCCAACCGCCGCTGCGCTCAGATCGGCCTGCCGGCGGTGTTCGGGGAGGCCAGCAACCCGTTCCCCTGGATGTCGGAGGCGATGGACCTGAAGAAGGAGAAGAACTTCTTCGAAAGCCGGGTCATCGAGTATCAGAGCGGTGGGGCACTGAGCTGGGAGTGAGGTCGCCACAAGACGGGAGTGACCGCTAACCGACGGCTTGCCTCGGCTCCAGCCTTGGCACGAGCAAGCCGCGCTTGCGGGCAACCCGGACCAGGTAGCGGCGCGCTGGCTCGTCGTATAGCCGCCACGCCGCGACCCCTACGCCGATGACCGCGACGAACGTCAGGACCGCAAGGCCTGCCGCGCCGAGTGGGGATTTCAGCATCCGGTTCAGGCCCGACAGCAAGGCCAGCACCGGCGTGTGCAGGGCATAGATCGGATAGGACGTGGCACCCAGCCAACGCCCCGGCCAACTGACGCGTCGCGGGTGGCCGCCGAGCAGGATGATGGCGGGCAGGAACACCAGCAGGGACGCCAAGTCCCACCACGGCACACCGGCCGTATCGCCAGCAGGGCCGGTCACCACCACGGCCAGCGCCAAGGCCAGCAGCCACGGCGGAGGGCGCGGGATGAACCCGACATCGTGCCGCAGCCGGTAGAGCACAACACCGAGTGGAAACCCGAAGCAAACCCTGGCGACTCCGCCCCACAACGTGGCGGCGTCGTAGCCGAGATCGGCGGCTCCGGCCTGCATGGTAAGGATGGCAACGACGACCCAACTCGCCAGCGCGAAGGCAGCCAGCTTCACGGTCGACATGCGGGGCCCGGCCCACGCCCAAAGCAGGTTGATCCCGAACTCCAGCGCAAGCGTCCAGAGTGGGATGTCGGCGGGGTAGAGCGGTTGTGCCGATCGGGACCAGGCCAGTGGACTCGGCAGCATGAAACAATTCAGCGCGGCGCCCGCGAAACTGCTCAGGGTGGAGTCGGACACTTGGGGGAACGCGTGGGTCGAGACCGACAGCACCGCCAATCCCATGCCAGCCCCGAGCAGGGCCAGCGGGTAGAGGCGGATCACCCGCATGATCAGGAACGTCCGCCAAGGCAGCCTGGTCTGCAGCGCCTGCTCGTACCCGTGTGCCAGGACGAAGCCGCTCATCATGAAAAAGAAGTCGACGGCCAGGTACCCGTGGGGGACCAGGCTCGGCGAAGACGGCTGCAGCTTCAGGTGGAACAGCAGCACCGCGATCGCCGCCACACCGCGCAGGATGTCCAGCGTGTCGTATCGCATCGGCGTGTCCCGGCTGCTCGTGCCAACCACCCTATATCGAGGGCCGGTTCGGGGCGGCGCGGAATGCGTCCGCCAGGGCGTCATACATCGGCTTGGGGCGGAACTCGGCGTCGTACAGGTCCGGCCGCGCCGGCAGGCCGTCCTTGCGTTGGAACAGCGGATTGTCGTTGACCCAGGTGTTCGCGTCGCCGATGCCCCAGGTCGTCACCAGCCGCACCGCCGGCTCGGCCAGTGCGACGGTCATGTAGTCCCGCAGCATGGCGGCGGACTGGCGGTCCCGGGTCGCGATGTCCGCTGGCAGGAGGCGGTCGATCAGGTCGAGCTCCGTGATGAAGATCTGCAGCCCCAGGCTGGCGACCGAGCGCAGGAAGCCAGCGAACACGTCCGGGCTGAACAGGGCGTCGTTGGGCATGAGATGCCCTTGGATCCCCAGGGCGTGGATCGGCACGCCCCGTTGCACCAGGCGGTTCAGCAGATCGAGCATTGCCGCCCGGCGCTGCGCCTGGAACGGGGTGTCCATCTCCAGGTTGTAGTCGTTGAGCGTCAGCAACGCCTTCGGGTCCGCCTCGGCCGCCATGCGGAATGCCAGCTCCACATAGGCCGGGCCGAGCGATTGCAGGAACGGCGTCACCCGCATGCCGTTGGGGCCGCCGCGGCCGGGCTCGATCGCCTCGTTCACCACGTCCCACGAGTGCATGCGCCCGCTGTAGCGGCCGGCGACGGTGTGGATGTGGTTCCACAGCAGGGCCGTCATCTGTGGCGCCGGCAAGCTGCCATCGACCCAGTCCGGTAGCGCTTCGTGCCAGAGCAAGGTGTGGCCGCGCGTGCGCGATTTGTGGTTTGCGGCAAACTCCATCAGGAAGTCGGCATTGGCGAAATCGAACTTGTCACGGCCCGGCTGCACCCGGCTCCATTTCAGTTCGTTGCCCGGGACGATGATTCGCGACTGGCTCGCGACGATGTCCACCAGCTTGGGCGATGCCTCGACGTGCTCCCGCGTCACCATGAGGCCGAACAGGATGCCCCGGGCCGCGGCGAGTGCACCCAGGGACGTTTCCTGCGCCAGGGCCGGGGCGGACGTCAGCGCAAGGCCGGCGGTGGTGCGCAGCAAGCGGCGGCGGCCGAGGGTCATGTCAGCCCTTGGAGACCGTGGGGAGCATCGCTGGCGGGACGGTGGCGATGCCTGGCCCACGCCGCCGCCGCAGCACCGCTTGGAACGGCAGTTCCACTAGGCGATACAGCAGCAGCCCGGCCAGCACCGACGCCACCGACGCCGCCACGATGTATCCCACCCAACCGCCGGGTAACTGGTCGAGGTGCAAGCGGCTCCAGGCCTGGCCGACCAGTGACAGCGACCACGCATGCGACAGATAGATCGAGTAGGACGCATCGCCGACCAGGCGCAGGCGCGGCCAGTTCCGCGCCCGGCCGGCGCCTTCCAGCATCAGTGCCCCGCCCACGATCAACAACGCCGGCACGCCCAGCGCCACGATACGCGGCACGCCACGCCCGAACTCCCCGGTCACCAGCATGGCCACTACCCCGACGGCCAAGCAGGAAGCGGCGATCCCCGCCCCGATCCGCCAGCCGGTGGCGAACAGGGCGGCCAAGCCCATGCCCATCAGGAACTCCAGCATGATGTCGTGGGTGTAGAAGCCCACCACCGTCTCGGGCTGTGCGCCGATGAGCCAGCCCAGCAGCACGAGGCCGCCCAGCACAGCCGCCGTCGCAAGCAGCCGGCCCTTCAGGGGCAAAGCCAGCGTCAGGCCGAACACGGCGTAGAAGAACATCTCGTAGTTGAGCGTCCATCCGGGGATCAGCACCGGCTCCAGCTCGTGCAGCACGGGGTGGTGCGCGGGGAGGAAACAATACGACGCCAGCACGTGGACGAGGTCGAACCCACCACTCTGCACCAGATGCGGCACGATGAAGCCGGCCAGCACGGCGACGCTGGTCAGGATCCAGTACAGCGGCACGATGCGTTCCGCGCGGCGCTGGTAGAAGCCCAGCGTGCTCACGGGGCGGCCGCATGTCGCCGTCCAGATGATGAAGCCGCTGATGACGAAGAAGATGTCGACGCCGCCGATCAGTCCATGCGGCCAATACCCGGCATAGCCCCAACGGCGCAGCTCGACCTCCATGTGGTAGGCCACGATGGTCAAGGCCGCGACCGCCCGGAGATACTGGATAGATTGGAAGATCATGGCATCCACGGACATCGAGAGCGGTGGGCGTGATGCCGTTCTCTCACACTCTTAGTGCCGGAGCGGCTGGGCGTGTTGCTTTAGCAGCAACCGTGGCAGAAAGCACACAGCTTTCACCTCGCCCGGGCGGCCGATACCGTGTAAATTGCTTTCGTTGCTACACCATCAGGAACGCCGCCGTATCCACGTCTTCTCTCCTGTTTGACCGGAATGCGGCCCCCTCGTCGCTGAAGGGTCCCTTTCGCGCGACGCGGTCTCGCCGCGTGCCGCTATTGGTCTATCTCTGTGTTCCCGTGGCGGCGGGGCTGGCGATCGCGTTCGTGACACCGGCGACGTACACGGCGCGCAGCCTGGTGGTCATCGGCGAGGACGACCCGGCGATGCAGAGCATGGTTCCTGAAATACCCGGCATGCAGTTGCTCCCGGCCACCGCGTCGCTCGATCGGCTGAGCGACCTGCTGAGCCGCGGCGGCCCACCGCGGGTGATCCAGGTCGGCCTGCAGGACACCAGCGCGGCCAGTGCGGCCGCCGAACTTCGCATGCTCCTGAACACGTACACCGCGACTGCCCAGGATGCCGCCGAGCGCGTCGCCCGGACCGCTGCCGACATGGCGGACAACGCGCACGCCCTGGACGGACTGCGGCAGCAAGCGGGGGTGACCGACTGGGACGAGGACGCGCGCGACGCCAGTCACCGCGTGGGCGACCTGGCCCGACAGCTCGACGACGCGCAGCAGCAGGCGACCGCGGCGACCGCTGGGGCCAAGGCCGCCCGCCAGATGCTGGCCGGCCAGCCCGGCAGCGTGCTCGACTTCCGTGAGACCGCGGCGACACCGCCGAGCGACCCTGCGCACACCCTGCTGCTGGGGCTGCTGATGGAGCGCGAGCATCTGATCGCCCAGTACACTCCCGACTTCCCGGCGGTGCGGGAGATCAACGGCAAGATCGAAACGATCCGCAATGCCATCGCGTCGGACGCCAAAGCTCAGCACCCGACGGTGCGGGAGATCCGCAATCCGGTCGCCGACCAGTTGAGCAACCAGGCGAGCGCTGCCTCCGTGCGAGCCGCGGAGGCGGGGGCACGGTTGGATGTGATCCAGCACCAGCTGGAGGGCGCCCGCGCCCGCACCGCCCAGATCGGATCGATCCAGCCGAAGCTGCACGAGCTGCAACGGCTCCGCACGGCGCTGGAGAACGTCGACCGCCAGCAACGCGACGCGCTGCAGGCGATGCGGCCGCTCGGCGGATGGAGTGCGCCGGTCATCGATGCCGTGGACTATACCGCAGGCTTCCTGGTGGCCTTGGGCGGGCTCCTGCTGGGCACCCTGTCCGCTGCGTTCGCCTGGCTGGTTCGGCGGCGGTCGTCGCAGCGTGTGCCGCCACGGTTCCAAGTCGCTCGCCGGCCGATGCAGGTCGCCACGCCGCAACCGGCCCTCGTCCCGATCGAGGCCGCTGGCGCCCCGGTCTACCTGGTCGAGCCGCCTGTTGCGCCTGTGTTGGCCGAGCTTCCCAGTCTGGCCGAGCTTCCCAGTCTGGCCGAGCTTCCCAGTCTGGCCGAGCTTCGCACTGCGGTCGTGCCGCCGGGCCTGACGGTACGATGAGACAGCTCGTCTTCGGATCACTGATGGCGATGATCTTCGCGCTGGCAGGCTGCAACGGCACCACGCAGAGCACGAGCCCGGTGCAGCAAAATCCCACCGGCTTTGCCAGTTGGACCGATCAGCCGCCCGACTACCTGATGGGGCCCGGCGACAAGCTCCACATCTCGTTCCTGCTGACGCCGGAGCTGAACGAGGATGCCGTCGTCGGCCCGGATGGAACGATCGCCCTGCGCAGTAGCGGCCGGGTGCGGGCAGGTGGCCAGACGACGGCACAACTGGAAGCGGCCGTCGCCGGGTCGTCCCGCCAGTTGCTGCGCTCGCCCATGGTGACCGTGTCGGTGACGGACGCGGTATCGGGGCTGATCTATGTCGGCGGTTCCGTGCAGAAGCCGGGTGCGTATCCCGTCACCGGGCGGCCCGGCGTGCTGGAGGCGATCACCGTCGCCAACGGGCTGCTACCCGAGTCGCGCGAGGACGAGGTGGTGCTGATCCGGCGCAATCCGCAGAACCGGCCGATGCTGCGCACCGTGAACGTGCAGGCATTCGTGTCCACCGCAACGACACCCAGCGACGTTCCGCTGTACGCCGGCGATATCATCTTCGTGCCGCGCAACCGCATTTCGGAGGTCGATCAATGGGTCGACCAGTACATCAACAAGCTGCTGCCGTTCAGCCGCAACTTCGGTTACGCCATTAACCAGAACACGCCGGGCAACCTGTTTTGACCGTTCCCGCGTTCGGGCAAGGTTAGCGCATGTCGGATGTCGTGGTGCTCGGCGCGAACGGCTTCGTCGGCAGTCATCTGGTGCGCGCGCTGCTGGAGACCGCGGATCTGCGCCCCGTGGCGTTGGTGCGCGCCGGCGCCGGCAACCTGCCCTCCGGGGTCGAGCGGCGCCGTGCCGACGCCACGCAGGTGGCTGCGCTGCGCCCGGCTCTGGCGGGGGCGGACTATGCCGTCAACTGCGTTGCTGGGCCGCCGAACGTGATGGTCGCCGCGACGCAGGCGCTCTGCGACGTGGCGAACGAGACGGGGTTGCGCGTCGTGCATCTCAGCAGCATGGCGGTTTATGGCGAGGCGACCGGCCTGGTCGCGGAGTCCCACGCGCTCGATCCCTCGGGCGGGGGCTACGCACAAGCCAAGGTCGAGAGCGAACGCCTCGTTGCCGCCTGCGCCAACGCCGTGATCCTGCGTCCCGGCTGCGTCCACGGGCCGGGCAGCCAGCAATGGACCGGACGCATCGCTCGCCTGCTGCGACTGCACCGCATCGGTGACCTGGGCGTCGCCGGGGATGGCTACTGCAACCTAACCTTCGTGACCGACCTGGTGAATGCCATCCTAGCGGCCCTGCGTCAGCCGTCGGCCCGCGGCGGGGTGTTCAACGTGTCCGATCCGGACCCGGGGACCTGGAACGACTATTTCCGGCATTTGGCCCTCGCGACTGGCGCAGTGCCGGTCAGGCGGATATCGGGCCGCTGGTTACGGCTCGAGTCCAAGCTGGCAGCCCCGTTGAAGCTCGTGCAACTGGCCGCCGCCCGCGTGCCGGTGCCGCTTCCGGTGCCTGACGCGATCACACCCTCCCTGGCCCGCCTGTGGCGGCAGGACATCGTACTGGAACATCACCGAGCGGATGCGGATCTCGGTTTCCCCCGTACCGACCCGGCGCAAGCCATCGCCCAGGCGGCAGCCTGGATGCGCGGGGTTTAAAGCCCCCCTAAAAGCCCTCTCCCTCGCTGAGAGGGAGAAGTATAGGAGCATTGGACCATTAGGCGGCCGTGAGATTGGCCGGTGTCTCGGTGAACTGCCGTTTCAGCGTCGCCGCCATCCGCAACGCCATCGCCACGATGGTCAGAGTCGGATTGGCCTGGCTGGACGTCGGGAACACCGATGGACCGGCGATGAACAGGTTGCCCACGCCGTGCACCCGGCAGTCCGTATCGACCACGCCCGTGGCCGACGTGGCACCCATGCGGGTGGTGCCGATGTGGTGCCCGCCATATGCGCCGTCACGCAACATGTGATGTTCGACGGAGCCAGGATCGTAATCGATCCGCCCGTGTCCCCAGCGACGCAAATCATGTGACAGCAGCGACAGCGCCACGTCGGCGGTGCGCATATCGAGGGCGGAATGACGCCAGTTCACGTAGACCTTCGGCAGGCCTAGCGCGTCGGTCTCGCTGCCCAGTGAGATCCGGCTGTCCGGGTTGGGCACCTGTTCGGCGTGGTAGTCCAGGCTGAACAGGTTACGCCGGGTCGGCACGACGACGGACGGGAACTTGCGCATCGCCAAGGTCCGCCGCCGGATCCAGTTCAGCATGAAAGCGGAGGTGACCACCGGCTCGCGCAAGGTATTGCCCAGATGACGCAGCCACAAACCGAAGCTGTCGTCGGCGCGGCCATACAGGCGCCGGCTCTGCTCGTGGCGCAGCAGCGGCCGGGCGAGGTACAGGGCGGAAAGCGGGCCGCTGCCATGGCCCGGGTCGGGGATAGAGGGGATGTGCAGCCGCATGATTGCGTTCGCGACGCCGTGCTCCTGCTGCGCCGAGTCGGTCAGCGCCAGGCGGCGGCGGCAATAGGTCCCGTCATTCGCGATCTCGTAGCCGTTGAACACGTCGCGCCAGGGCACGTCCAACGTGATCGTCCCGATCGTGCCGGCGATGTGGCTCATGTAGAACCGGCCGACCAACCCGTCCGCATTGCCGAGCCCGTCCGCATGCGCGTCGCGGGAGGCGAGCAGAACGCGCGGCACCTCCAGCCCGCCTACCGCCAGCACGACCTTGCGCGCACCGACCGTGAAGCTGCGGCCACCCAGGGTGCGGACGACCAGATGGTCCACCATCGCACCGTCAGCCCGGGTGACCACGCGCGTGACATTTGCGTTCAGCAGCACGCGGATCGCCTTGCTGGCCGCGAGGCGATGGCCGTAGCGCGAGCCGAAATCAGTGGGCAGGGAAAACCGCTCGATCCGGTCGGTGTCGAAGCTGAGCGGCTGGAAGCTCCGGATCATCGGGCGCATCGGCCCCGGCAACGCGGTGGTGGCGTTGAAGGAAAACTCACCGGCCTCGCACAGCACGGTCGCTGCCGGGTAATGCGCCGCGACGTCTTCATACGGGATTGGCCAGCCGCTATGCGCGACCCAGGGTCGAGCCTCGAAGTCGATCGGGTCGAAGGGAACGCACCGCCCGCTCCACTGCGTCGTAGTGCCGCCGAACTGGCGCTGGCGGTAGGTGTTGGTCGGGCTGTGCAGGACCGGGTCCGCCACCTCCCCGGCGTACAGCGCTTGGGTTTGCGGGTGCGGCTTCATCCCGCCACCTTCGAGCAGCAGCACGCGCAGGCCGGAGCGGATGAACTGCAGCGCCAGGGTGATGCCCGCGGCGCCGGCCCCCACGATGCAAAGGTCGCACTCCAGCCGGGTGCCTTCGTCGACCGAGCTTGCTTCGTCGATCAAGCGGGGCGCCGCTCCAGGGCCGGGTCTGCCGGCACCAGATGCGCCAAATGCGGCGCAGCGGCGAGCAATCCATAGGGGCCGGCACGGGCCGCCTGCTGGCGCATGGCCTCGGCGGCGCGGCCACGGCCGATGACGAGCGCGCGCAGTTGGTAGCCGCGGACGAACGCCAAATAACCCGGCGGCGCGAACCGCTTCACGCCGCCGAACCAGGACGTGAGGTAGCCCCAGAGCATTCCCATCGCCCCGATCACGAACGGCCGCTTGTTCAGACGGTAGACGACCGAGACCAGCATGAACAACGGCGTGGTGCCCATGACCCAGGCGCCGAGCCCATGCCGCGTGCGGCCGTGCCAGAGGCTCCGGTGGCTCGACCCCATGGGCCGCAAATGCACGAACTGCAGGTCGGGATCGGGGAAGCTCACGGCCTTGCGGCCCATCATGCGGCACAGGTGGCAGTCGATGCCGTCCCACCCGATGGAGGTCGGGAAGCCGCCGATCGCCTGCCACGCCTCGACCCGGTAGAACTTGGTCATTCCGACCGAGAACTCGTCGGCGATCTTCTCGCTGATCAGCGCGCCCGTGGCGGGGTCGGGGAAGTATGGCTTGCCGCTGCACGTGGCGATCGATGGGTCCCGATCCATGTGCGCGATCAGCCCGGCGAAGTAGCCCGGCGGCAAGACGAGATCCATGTCGAGCTTGCACAGGAATTCGACGGTGGACAGGTCGATCGTAGCGAGGCCGTCGTTGAAGGCCTCCACCACCCCCGGCCCCACCTTGCGGACACCACGGTCGACCCGGCGCACGACGCTCAGATACGGCATACGCGGCAAGTAGTCGGCCAGGATCTCCTGCGTCGCGTCGCTGGAGCCATCGTCGACGAAGACCACCGCACTGGGCGGCACCGTCTGCGCAAGTAGGCTGTCCAGGGTGCTGCGCATCGTCGCCGCTTCGTCGCGGCTTGGGGCAACGATCACGTAACGACGTTGGGACCCGCTCGTGTCGGCGTTGACCATGCACGGTGCTTAAATCGATTTGTTTGAGGTGACAACGGCCTAGCGGGCGCGGCATTGTGCGCGGGTGCTCCGGTCGACCACTTCCCCCACGGGCTTCGCGCAGGACTGGCGGTATTCGGCCGGCCGTGGCGTGCTGGTCCGCTCCGGTCCTGCCGGCCTGTGGCAGACCGGCTTCGCGCTGTTGGCGCTGCTGATCTACTCCGGGGTCAATTTCGGTCTCAATCCCGACCCGATTGCGCCGCCTCCGGAATCGAACTGGATCTACACCGTGTCGCAGACGCTGCTCCTGCTCGGCAGCTTCGGCCTGGTGCTGCGTTACAACCGAGCCTGCCTGGCTGCGCTTCCGGCTCTGTCGCCCTTCCTCGTCCTGCTGTCGCTGGCGTTGTTCTCCGCCCTATGGTCGCAATCGTCCGGGGCGTCGTTCCACCGCTCGGTTTCGCTGGCGACGATGCTGGCGTTCGCCCTGTACGCGCACGCCGTGCTCGGGACGCTGCGGGTCTGCCGCATCCAGGTCGCCGCGATGTGGCTGGCGGCCCTGGCAAGCTTGGTCATGGCGGTCGCCGTCCCCGCGTCCGGCTACGACGTGGGAGACTACGCGGGGGCCATCCGCGGCGTGTTCACCCAGAAGAACGGCCTCGGCGAGGCGATGATGGCCGGGACCCTTGCGCTTAGCTACGTCATGCTGGCGCGGCGGCGGGTGGTGTGGACCGACGCGGTGCACGCCGCGCTGTTCTTGGCGATGACGCTGCTGGCCCAATCGACCACGTCGCTGTTGCTGTCGGCGATCATCTTCGGCGTCACCCTCGTGACCTTGGCCATGTCGCGCGGGCTGGCCTGGGCCGGTGTGAGCCTGTTCGTCTGCGGCGGGCTGGCGGTCGCGCTGATACTGGCGTTCGCCCTGAGTCCGGACACTTTCTTCGGCTTGGCCGGCAAGGACATGACGCTGACCGGACGCACGGCGATCTGGGCGGCGATCAACCGTGCGGCCGGCGGCCCGACGTTGCTCGGCTACGGCTACTCGGCATTCTGGCTGCCGACGTCGCGGGTGACGCAGCTGATTTGGGCGGAGATGTATTGGCCGGTCCCGAGCGCGCATAGCGGCTACCTGGACACGGTGCTCGAGCTTGGAACGGTCGGCCTTGGCCTGATCATCGCCCTGGGCCTGCTAACGTCGCTGTTGGCCGCTTGGGCGATCGCCGCCGGGTACTGGGCGGAGGGGATTTGGGCGCTGACCCTGCTGGTCGTGCTGGGCCTGTTCAACGTCGACGAGTCGTCGCTTCCGCGGCCCGACATCCATCAGTTGCAATGGGTGTTGGCCTTTCTGGCCCTACCGCAGATGCTAACCCGGCGTGGTCCAACCGCCTGATTGGTGCGCCTTGTTCGTTTCTCCCCGGTAAAGGAACGGGATGGAACGTCTACAGCCGGTCCTCGATGAACTGCGGCATGTAGCGGCGCCAGCGGTTCAGCACCATGCCGAGTGTCGAGCCGCCGCACTCCTGGATCTGTGTCCGCAAATCGTCCACCGCCCGGACCCGCGACCGTTCCGTGGCAACCACCAGACATGTCCCGAACACGGTGGGGGCCAGCAGCAGCGCGTCCGCCGACCGGTCGAATGCGGCGACGTCGATCAGGATCAGCTCGAACTTGCCGCGAAGCCGGGTCAGGACTTCGGCCGTCCTGGACGGGACCGATGCCAGCGAGGGGATCGGGGTGGACACATACAGACTGCTGGAACCGACTTGCAGCAGCGTGAACTCCGGCCCGCTCGCGTCCTCTCCGCCGGCCGGGTGCGCGACGCTCGCCCACGACCAGCCCGTTCCCCGCGCCTCGGACGTGTCGAGGTCCAGGATCAGCACCCGGATCCCGAGCCCCCCGGCGATCAAACCCAAATCCCGCACCATGGACGAGGTGCCGTCGCCGCTTGCCGCCGCGACGAATTGCACCGCCTCCTGTCCCGGCTTCACCTGCTTGAGCAACAGATACAGCAGCCGCGTCCCATCGGCCCGCGACATGTGGAGCGGCTCCATCAGCATCGGCAACGCGGCTCGCTAGACAACGCGCGAGCCGCCGCGAATGGCAATGGGCGCGCGCGCGCTCGGACGCTTGGCCGTGCGTCCTGCCATGCGCCCCGTCGTGCGTCCTTGGGCCACGGTGATGAGCACCGGCAGCTGCAGCCGGCGCTCCGCATCCGCGGCATCGATCACCACCTGCCGCGTGCCGCTCAGCACGAGCAGGCTGCTGATCGCGCACACCACGCCCATCACCAACCCGGCCAGCACGATCAGCATGCGGGTGCTGGTGCCGTTCGGCGGCGGCTGCGCTTCCTGCACCACGCGCACGTTGGCTTCCTGCGACCGTTCCAGCGCCTGGTTCAGCTGCGCCTCCTCGGAGCTGCGGGCAAAGGTGTCCAGGGTGTGCTCCAGCACGTCGCGGTCGCGGCGGAGCGAACGATATTGCTGCCCGGCGACATTGAGCTCCACCAGCCTGGCCTGCAGCTGCTGGTTGGTCTGCTGCAAGCTGGCCAGGGCGGCTTCCTGGCCGCGCCGGTCGGCCTCGAGCGACGCCACACGGGCGGCGATGGTGTCGTATAGCGGGTTGGGGCCGCTGCGCCCGCTGGATGCCTCTTGCGCCGGGTTACCCCTGATCTGACCGCGCAGGTTGGCGATCTGGCTGTCGAGGTCGCGCAACGGGGCGGACCCGGGCTGGTAGCCGGCGGCCATCGACTGCCGCTTCGCCTCCAGCGCCGCCAGATCCCGGCCACCCTGGTCGGCCAGCGGGGTGCGCCCCTGTTCGGAATACTGCACCGCCATGCGCGGCATGTGCACCAGCTCTTGCCGCAATTGCGCGAGCTGAGCCCCCATGTCGTCGATCTTCGCGGCTGCCGCGCGTTGCTCCTGCCCGGTGTCGATCTGCTGGCGCAGCAGGAGCGATGTCTGATCGTCCAGATTGCTGATGCGGTGCTCATCGGCGAACTGGGTCAGCGCCGTCTCCGCCTCCTGCAGGCGGTCGCTGATCTGCTTGCGCTGTTCCGGCAGGGACACATAGGACGTGCGCTGGTACACCTCCGGCCGCTGCTGCAGGTACAGCTTGATCAGCGTGTTGACGAACTGCGCCGCGGTGATCGGATTGGGGTTGCTGAAACTGACCGTGATGGCGTTCGAAAGCGGCGCGGTCTGGATTTTCAGCCCCTGGCTCACCGACCGCACCGCGCGTGCCAGCGCGTTCGGCGCGTCGGGGTCGTAGCCCGGCAGCACCGCATTGGGCCCCAAGGTTTGCAAGGCGTGCGCCAGCAGGCTGTTGTCGCTGAGGATCTCCACCTCGCTCTGCACGATTTGGGGATTGTTCAGCGAGGCTTCCGTCGTCGTCTGCCCGACCTGCGGCCGATAGGTGTATTCGCCGCCCGGCAGCACGAGCAACCGTGCCTCCGCCACATAGGTGGTGTGGGCCATCAGGGCCACGACCAGGGCGGCCGCCGAGGGGATCGCGAAGCCGATGATCTCCGCCCGCCGGTGATAGAACGCCGAGGCCACGATGTGACGCACGCCGAACCGTTGCACGGGCGTCGGCATCAACCGCGGCTGCTCGGACGAGAGGGGAGGGAAAATCGACATAGCGGCGCGTAACGTTTCCTAGCTAAGCCAGTGCTGTTCGTATACAGGCGAGCGGCCCCGGCGTCTCCAGGTAGATGATGGTTGGTGGCGCGGTTTGGTTGGGACGAGAGTGCGGTATGGTCGACGGCAGGATGTCGCTCCGGATCCGTCCTTTCCTCGACCGGCAAGCCGCCTTTTTCACCCATCGCCGTATGGTCCGGCTGCCGGCGGACTTCCCGCCCACCATCTCCTTCACGTTCGATGACGTCCCCGACTCGGCACTCGCGTTCGGCCATCCGATCATGCGCTCGGCCGGGATCGTCGGGACCTGGTACATCGCCACCGCATTGCTGGGCCAGCCGAGCCCGGTGGGCATGGTGGCCTCGGCCCAGGGCGTCGCCGACCTGCACGCCGCCGGGCACGAGATCGGCAATCACACCTGTCATCATCTGAACGCCTCGCACGTGCCGGCCGCGATCTACGCGGAAGACATCCGGCACAACCGCGCAGAGCTGTCGCGGCTGCTGCCCGGCGCGGCGCTGCGGTCGTTCTCCTATCCATACGGCGCCGTAACCGCGCCGGCCAAGCGCGTGGCGATGGCGCAAGCCACCACGTGCCGCGGGATCATCGGCGGCATCGTGCGCAGCCGGGTGGACCTGGCCCTGCTACCGGCCAACAAGCTGTATAGCCGCTCGGTCCCGCTCGCCTCGGTGGAGCGCCTGATCGAAAGCGTCCGCCGCGGTGGCTGGGCGATCCTGTACACCCACGACGTGACACCCGAGCCGTCCGCCTGGGGGTGCACGCCCGATTACTTCGCCGCCGTCGTCGCGGCCGTGGCCAGGGCGGGATTGGCCGTCCGCACCATCGGCGACGTGGCGGCACAACTCGCTCCGCCGTGCCTGGAATGACCGGCGCCGCCGCCCGGCTGTTCACCCCGCGGCGTTGGCAGGTGCTGGCGGCGCTGCTCGACCAGGCGGTGGTCAGCGCGGGCAACCTGGCGGTGGGGCTGCTGGTGCTGCGCATCTCCAGCAAGGACGATTATGGACTGTATAGTCTGTGCTACATGACGTTGATCCTGCTGAATGGCGTGAGCGGTGCGCTTTTCGGGGCGCAGATGACCGTCTCCTACTACCAAGTGGCCGCAGCCGACCGGGTGAGCTTTGCCACGTCCATGCTGATGGGACAGGCGGTCCTGAGCGGGGGGGCTTGCCTGCTGCTGCTCGCGGCGATGGCGGGGCTGGCCGGGTTCGGGATCACCGCCGGGCCGCGCGATCTGCTCACCATCATGGTGCTCGCCGTGCCGTTCGCGATGGCGCACGACTTCTTCCGGACGTATTTCTTCATGGTCGGCCGGGCGCATTCCGCGTTGCTGCTGGACACGCTGCTGGTTCTGTTGTGGGGCGCAGCCACTGCCCTGGCGGCGCTCCGGCTCGAAATCGCGCCACACCTCGCGGCGCTGGCGAGCTACGGGCTGGCGGCAGCGTGTACCAGCCTGACCGGACTCGTGCTGTCCCGTCTGTCCGTGCATCCCGGGCTGCGCCGCATCTGGCAGGTGACCGCGTCGTCCTGGAAACACGGACGCTGGGCGTTGGGCGGCGTCGCCGTGACCGCGGCGCAGAACCAGGCGCATGTCTACCTACTGGGCTGGCTGGGCAGCCCGGCGGCGGTGGCCGACCTGAATGCGGCGCGCATGCTGTTCACCCCGATGAGCCTGCTGACACTCGGCAGCACCCGCACGCTGGTTCCCCGGCTGGCGCAACTGCTGGCGGACCACAAGCCGGCCGAGATGCAGCGCCTGTCAGTGCGCACCATCGTGGCGCTATCGTCGGTGGTCGCCTGCTACTCGGTGGCCATCCTGCTCAGTTACAGGATGATCATCGGCGGATTGCTCCCGGCGAAATATGCCGGGATCGGCCCGTTGGTGCTGCTATGGGGAGTGGTCGCCTTGCTGCAGGCCATCGACACCATCTTGTCGGCCGTGCTGCAGGTGACCAAGCGGTTCCGCTACCTGACCATCATCAACATTTGGACGGCGGTTCCCGTCGTGGTCGCCGTGGTGCCCATGATCCTGTCCTTCGGCGCCTCCGGCAGCTTGGTGACGCTGGCGGCGGGCTATGCCGGAATGGCGATGCTGCTCTGGCGCGACTTCCGCCGCAGCCTGGGTGCGGCGCAGACTGGAAGCGCCGGCGCATGACCTCGGTCAGTGTGGTCATCTGCACCTTCAACCGCCACGGGCCGCTGCAGGACGCGGTACGCACCGCCCGCAGCCAAGTCCTGCCGTCCGGCATGCAGGCCGAGATCGTGGTGGTGGACAACTCGCAGGACGCCAACGCCGAGCCGGTGGTGCGCGCGATGCAGCCGGAGGCGGGGTTGGCGCTGCGCTACGTTTCGCTTCCCGATCCCAACATCTCGCTGGCGCGCAACTGCGGCGTCGCCTCCTCCACCGGGGAGCATGTGGTGTTCCTGGACGACGACGAGTGGTGCGAGCCGGGCTGGCTCGCGGCGCTGGTGGCGACCGTGGAGGCAACCGGGGCGGACGTGGTGTTCGGCGTCGTGGTGCCGGACTTCCTGGACGGTGCGCCGGACTGGGATCCGAGCGGTCGGCCCTACGAGCGCCGGCTCGCGCAACCCAGCGGCACGGCGATGGGGGTGCAACACGACTCGCAGGCCAGTGGGCGGTGGATCGGCACCGGCAACTCGCTGCTGCGGCGGTCGACCTGCTTGGCGGCGGCGGCCCCGTTCGACCCCCTCCTGGGCCGGTCCGGCGGCGAGGATTACGACTTGTTCGTCCGGCTGTCGGCTTCGAAGCGGCGCATGGTCTGGTGCGCGGAGGCGGTGGTGCACGAACTGGTGCCCGGCGACCGGGCCAGCTTCGGCTACATGGTCCGCCGCAATTGGCGCGGGGGGCAGCAATGGGCGACCATCTCGATCAGCCGCGCGCGCCGCCCCGCGCTCCGCGCCGTGGTGGTGTTCGCCAGGGTCTCGGTGCAACTCGTCCTGGTCACCGGGCGGTGGGCCTGGCACCGGGGGCGCAATTCGCCAGCCAGCCGGCTACGCTGGCTCAAGGTGGCGCAAGTGGCCGGTAAGCTGGTTTGGTGGACTATGCCGCGGGGGCATCGCTGAGTGCGGGTCCGCGTCCACACCACGATGGCGGCGGCGGAGCAGGACTGGGCGACGCCCGGGCTCGCCGGATACGCCTTCCAGAACTTGGCGTGGTTGCGCGCGTGGCACACCACGATGGGCGTCGGTGTCCGTCTGGCCTTGACCGTGGTCGAGGATGCGGGTGGCCGCGTGGTGTTGTGCTTGCCCTTGGGGATCTTCACCAGGCGCGGCGTGCGGATCGTGGCGTTCCTCGGCGGCGTCGTGACGGATTACAATGCGCCCCTTGCGGACCCAGGTTTTGCCGCCGGGTCGAACGCTGCGGACGTGGCGGCGATGTGGCGCCTGATCCGCACGGCGCTGCCGCAGCACGACGTCATCCGGCTGACCCGCATGCCGGTGACGCTCGATCCGGCGGCTGCCGGCCAGCCCCCCGTCGCCAACCCGCTGGCGCTGCTGGCGGGTGTCGGCGATGACGGCCAGGCGCGCAGTGTGGCACTCCCGGCCACGTACGAGGCGTTCCTTGCCGGGCGAAAGGCCAAGTTCGTCGCCGACACGCGCCGCCGCCAGCGCCGCATGGCGGAGCTGGGCCGCGTCGAACTGCACGTGGCGAAGACGGCGCCCGAGATGCAGTCCACGCTGGACACCCTGTTCCAGATGAAGTCGCGGCGGTGGCGGGAGACGCGCAGCAAGGATTGGTCGGAGCATCCCCCGTTCCGCGCTTTCTACCAGACCCTGTCCGCATCCGGGCTGCCTGGCGGCCAGGTGCATGGCAGCTCGCTGACGGTGGGCGAGACCCCGGTCGCGGTGCATTGGGGCATGATCTACCGCGCCCGGTTCTACCACCTCATGCTCGGCTGGGCGGCGGGCGACTGGATGCGCTTCGCCACCGGCCGACTGATCACTGACGCCCTGATCCAGCAGGTCATCCCGGCCGGTGTGCGCGTGTTCGACTTCACCGTGGGCAACGAGGGCTACAAGCAGGACTGGGTCGACACCGCCCTGCCGCTGCTGTCCTACACGGCCGCCGTGACCCGGCGTGGCCACGCGGCCTTGGCGCTACGACGGGCGGCGCGCCTGCTGCGGGCCCGGGCGAAACAGGTGACCTGGCTGAGGACGATAATCCGCCGCATCCGCAAGCTGCCGCCGCTATGATGTCGTCATGGCGAAATTCACAGGTCGAGCCTGATGGCGGATAATGCCCCGCCGCGCACGGCCGTGACTGGTCTGGGCTACTCGGCCGCGCCCTCCTTCGACTACGTGCCCGCGCTCGATGGGCTGCGGGCGGCGTCGGTGGCGCTGGTGATCTTCGCCCATATCGGTTTCAAGCGCTATCTGCCGGGCGGCTTCGGCGTGACGGCGTTTTTCTTCATCAGCGGCTTCCTCATCACGCGGCAGGTGCTGGCGGAGCAGGGGGCGCGGGGGCAGCTGAACCTTGGCGCCTTTTATATGCGGCGTCTGCTGCGGCTGTATCCCGCGCTGCTGGTGATGGTGGTCTTGGGCGGCGCGATCTTCGTCGGTCTTGGCGGGCATTTTCCGCCGGGCCAGGTCGCGGCGGCGGTGTTCTACTTCACCAACTATTACGACCAGGTCAGCCTGTATGTCGGGGTGCCCGACGGCATGTTCGATCCGTTCTCGATCCTGTGGTCGCTCGCCGTGGAGGAGCACTACTATCTGGTCTACCCCGCGCTGGTCTTCCTACTGGGTCGCACGCGGCTGAAATTCGTCGTGGCGCTCTGCGTGACCATCGTTGGGGTGTCGGTCTGGCGCTATCACCTGGCCAGCCTATGCAGTGTCGCTGTCCCGGCATGCATCGGCGACGGGCTCGACTACCGGATCCTGCTATCCACCGACACTCGGATCGACTCGATCCTGTATGGTGCCGTGTTGGCGACGCTGCTGGGGACGCGGATGGCGGGCCCGCTCTTGCGCCTGTTCCAGTTTCGCCTGGTGTTCGCCGCCGGGGTGGTCTTGCTGTGCGTCGCCTTCGTCGTCCGCGATCCGATGTTCCGGGACACCGCACGGTTCAACCTGCAGGGTGTCGGCCTGTTCCTCGCCGGCGGTTGCGCATTGTTCTCGGCCCGGCTTGGCTGGGTTCGGGCCATCCTGTCTTGGCGGCCCATGCTCCTGATCGGGCGTTGGAGTTACTCGCTGTATCTTTGGCACGCTATCGTTCTGACGTGTGTCGTCTCCGCGCTCCCCGAGGCGGTTTGGCGCGCAGCCATCGACGAGGGGCGACTCAGTCTGCGGTGGGACGCGCTGGGTGTGCCTGCCGTGGCCGCGATATCGGTCGCGATCGCCGCCCTCTCCTACAGGTATGTGGAGATGCCGATGGTCGCCCTGCGGCGGCGGTTCGGCTCGCACGCCGTACGGGACGGCGCCCCGGCGCAACTAGCCCGTAGAGCCGGGTCCGTGTAATCCGGTCCGGATCGTGTCATCGTCTTCACACTGCCAAGTCGCAACGAGGTAACCGTGCCACGCCCTGCTGCCTCCTCGCCGATCGGGTCCCTCGTTCTCATCGCCGTCGTGATCGGCGCTACCGGGGCCGCCTTTGCCTACACCGCGGGTTGGCTTTCACCTGACCGTCTGACGCCCGAGCGGATGGTGGCGGCACTGGCGCCACCCGACGGCCCGGCGGCCGGTCACCGGCGCAACCACGCCAAGGGCATCTGCTTCACCGGAAGTTTCGAGGCGAACAGCGCCGGGTCGGCGCTGTCCAAGGCGCAGGTGTTCCAGAAGGGCAGCTATCCCGTGATCGGCCGGTTCAACCTGGGCACCCCCGACCCGATGGCGGTGGACGGGACCGTCCGCGTACGGGGCATCGGCGTGCAGGTCGCCACCCCCGACGGGCAGGAGTGGCGCATGGCGATGATCGATCTACCGTTCTTTCCGGTTGCGACCCCGCAGGCCTTCTACGAGTTGCTGGTCGCCTCGGGGAAGAAGGACGATCCTAACGCCATGAAGACCTTCGCCGCCGCGCACCCCGAGATCGGCGCGTTCGGCGCCTGGGCCGCGAGTGCACCCTTCACCGAAAGCTTTGCGGAGGAGCGGTTCAACAGCCTCGACAGCTTCGTGTTCACTGACGGATCCGGCGCCGACCACGTGGTGCGCTGGTCGCTCGTGCCCGCGGCCCAGGTGGTGAGCGTCTCGGGCGCCGACATCGCCAAGCGGCCGCAGGATTTCTTGGAACAGGAGATCACCCAGCGGATCGCCGCCGGCCCGCAACGCTGGACCATGACCGTGACCGTCGCCGACCCGGGTGACCCGTCCGCCGACCCGAGCAAGGCTTGGCCGGACGGGCGGCGCACGATCGATGTCGGAACGCTGGTGGCGAGCAAGATCGTGGCCGAGGCGGACGGCCCTTGCCGCGAGATCAACTACGACCCGACCGTGTTGCCCGGCGGCATCCACACATCGGACGACCCGTTCCCGTCCGCCCGCTCCGCTGCCTACGCCGTGTCCTACGACCGGCGCACGGCGGAGGCGAACGCCTATCCCAGCAGCGCCACGGGAGCGCCACGATGAACCAGGTCGATCACCATTTCACGGTCACCCAGCGGGTGCTGCACTGGGGGATGGCGGTTTGCATCCTGGCGATGCTGTTCATCGGCGCCGGCATGGTGTCGACGGTGACGACCAGCTACCTAGCGTTGGTCTCGCTGCACAAGCCGCTGGGCATCGCCATCCTGGTCCTGGTTGTCCTGCGCATCGCGGTGCGGCTGCGCGCCGGTACGCCCGCCCTGCCAGCCGATCTGCCAGCGCCGATGAAGCTCGCGGCAGGGCTGTCGCATTACGTGCTGTACGCGCTGATGATCGCAATGCCGCTGCTCGGCTGGGGCATGCTGTCGGCGGCGGCCTACCCGGTCGAGCTATTCCCCGGCGTGTTCCTGCCCGCGATCCTGCCGCAGAGCGACAGCCTCCACACGCTGTTGTGGAACCTGCATCGGGCGCTGGCCTTCGTGTTCTTCGCGATCATCCTGCTGCATATCGCCGCTGCCTTGTTCCACGCCCTGGTGCGGCGGGACGGGGTCTTCCAGGCAATGACAGCCGGGCCGACGGGGGATGAGCCGGAGGCACACGCCGCCGCGGAGTGAGCCTCGCGCGCGGGGCGTCCCGTCATGCCAGAGCTTGACCCTGGCACCCACGGCGGTCCGCAGACACCGGCCCTGCCATGTTGCACGCGGTGGTGCCAAGCACTCATCCGACGTCACGAGCCCAACCGCGTGGATGCCAGGGTCGAGCCCTGACGGTGCCTCACTTAAATCCCACAACTTGACCCAGCTATCGCACGAGCGCAGCTATCGTTCTCAGCTATCCGATCGACCCAGCCTATGAACCCGCAGCGCGCATGACCCTACAAGATCTGCGCTACGTGATCGCTCTCGCCGAGCATGGTCATTTCGGCCGCGCCGCCACGGCGTGCGACATCGCGCAATCGACCCTTAGCACGCAGATAAAGAACCTCGAATCGCAGCTCGGCGTGACGCTGTTCGAGCGCACGACCAAATCGGTGAGCGTCACCGCCATCGGTGCGGAGATCGCCGGGCGGGCGCGCCAGGTGCTGGCGGAAGTCGACGCCATCTTGAGCGTCGGGCAGCACGCATCCGGGCCTCTGGCAGGCGGTTTCAGCCTGGGCGTCATCCCGACGCTCGGGCCATACCTATTGCCGTGGCTCGTGCCCGCGCTCAAGCAGGAATACCCGGCGCTGCGGTTGGTGCTCCGCGAGGACCTGACGGCTCCGTTGCTCGAGCGGCTCGGTTCGCACCGGCTCGACGCCGCCTTGGTGGCGCTGCCGGTCGCCGACGACCGCCTGGAAACGCTCGCTTTGTTCGATGAGCCGTTCTGGTTCGCCGAGCCGAAGGGCCGGACATCCGGCGCCGCCAAGATCATGCGGGAGGACGAGCTGCGTGGGCAGCCTTTGTTGCTGCTGACCGAAGGCCACTGCTTGCGCGACCAAGCCTTGGCGGTTTGCGGGACGGCTGGCCGCGAGGCGGACGGGGATTTCCGCGCGACCAGCCTCGAAACCATCCTGCAGATGGTGGCGACCGGCTTGGGAAACACTCTGCTGCCGGCGATGGCGTGTGGCGAGGCCCGTGCCCGCTCGGTCGCGACCCGGCCGTTGGCCAAAGGGGTCGGGCGGCGCATCGGTATCGTGTGGCGCCGCAGCTACCCCAAACCGCGCGACATTCACTTGATGGCGCAAACCCTGTGCGACCACCTGCCGCCGAGCGTCCACCCGGTCTGACAAACGGGAGATCCATCGGCTCGGTCAATCAGATCTGCGCCGACAATCGATTTCCCAACGGAGCGCGCCTGCGCTAGAGTGATCTCGTCGAATTCAGTGGGTATTGGCTCGCGCACCCCGCCATTGCTGGGAGGTGTCGCGGGCATGACGGAACAAGCCACGTGATAGGAGAGACAGCATGGATGGAATGACCGACAATGCGGCCGTGGGCCAGTGCCCGGTCGCGCACGGCGGGCCTCAGGCAACGCGCAAAGGCTCGCGCCGGGGCAATCGGGATTGGTGGCCGGAGGGGCTCAGCCTCAACCAACTCAGCCAGCATTCGCCGCGGGCCAACCCGATGGATGACGGGTTCGACTATGCCGAGGCGTTCAAGAGCCTCGACCTGAATGCCGTCATCCAGGACCTGCATGCCCTGATGACCGACTCGAAGGATTGGTGGCCGGCGGATTTCGGCCATTACGGCGGCTTGTTCATCCGCATGGCGTGGCACAGTGCGGGCACCTACCGCACGACGGATGGCCGTGGCGGCGCCGGCGGCGGGCAGCAGCGTTTCGCCCCGCTCAATAGCTGGCCGGACAACGCGAACCTCGACAAGGCGCGTCGCCTACTGTGGCCGATCAAGCAGAAATACGGCCTGGCACTCTCGTGGGCCGACCTGTTCGTGCTCACCGGCAACGTCGCCCTCGAGTCGATGGGCTTCAAGACGTTCGGTTTTGCCGGCGGCCGTGCCGACACCTGGGAGCCCGAGGAGCTATACTGGGGTCCCGAGGGCACATGGCTAGGCGACGAGCGCTACAGCGGCGAACGTCAGCTGGATAGCCGGCTCGGCGCGGTGCAGATGGGCCTGATCTACGTCAACCCGGAAGGTCCGAACAGCAACCCCGACCCGATCGGCTCGGCCCGCGACATCCGCGAGACGTTCGCGCGCATGGCGATGAACGACGAGGAAACGGTCGCCCTGATCGCCGGTGGCCATACCTTCGGCAAGACGCATGGCGCAGGCGACCCGTCCTTCGTCGGCGCCGAGCCGGAAGGTGCCGTCATCGAGGACATGGGACTGGGCTGGCGCAGCAAGCATGGCACAGGCCACGGCGGGGACGCGATCACCGCCGGCCTCGAGGTGACCTGGTCGCAGACGCCGATCCAGTGGAGCAACCACTACTTCGACAACCTGTTCAAGTTCGAGTGGGAGCTGACCAAAAGCCCGGCAGGTGCCTGGCAGTGGCAGGCCAAGGACGCAGCGGCAGACATCCCTGACGCGCACGACCCGACCAAGAAGCGCGTTCCGACCATGCTGACCTCGGACCTCGCGCTGCGCATGGACCCGGCCTACGAGAAGATCTCGCGCCGGTTCTACGAGAACCCCGACCAGTTCGCGGACGCGTTTGCCCGCGCCTGGTTCAAGCTCACCCACCGCGACATGGGTCCGATCCAGCGCTACCTCGGCCCACTCGTGCCCAAGGAGACGCTGATCTGGCAGGATCCGATCCCGGCCGTGGATCATCCGCTGATCGACGAGCAGGACATCGCGGCGCTCAAGGCGCAGATCTTCGCCACCGGGTTGTCCATACCGGAGCTGGTGAGGACGGCCTGGGCGTCGGCAGCGACGTTCCGGTTCTCCGACAAGCGCGGGGGGGCCAACGGTGCGCGCATCCGGCTGGCGCCACAGAAGGATTGGAAGGTGAACAATCCGGCTGAGTTGGCGACCGTGTTGCAAAAGCTCGAAGCAGTGCAGACGGCGTTCAACGGGCAGGCGTCCGGGGGCAAGAAGGTCTCGCTTGCGGACCTGATCGTCCTGGGCGGCTGTGCGGCGGTCGAGCAGGCGGCCAAGGACGCCGGTTCCGACATCAAGGTGCCGTTCACCCCCGGGCGCATGGACGCCTCGCAGGAGCAGACCGACGCCGTGTCGTTCGCTCCGCTGGAGCCGACAGCCGATGGTTTCCGCAACCACTACGAGGGTGCCCAGTTCATGGCGCCCGAGGAAGCGTTGGTCGACAAGGCCGAGCTGATGCGGCTGAGCGGACCGGAGATGACGGTGCTGGTCGGTGGGTTGCGCGTCCTGGGGGTCAACTCCGGCGGCTCCAAGCATGGTGTGTTCACCAATCAGCCGGGCAAGCTGACGAACGACTTCTTCGTCAACCTGCTCGATATGGACACCGAGTGGCAGCCGACTGAGTCCGAGAATGCGTATGTCGGCCGCCACCGTATCACCAAGGAGGAGAAGTGGACCGGCACGCGTGTCGACCTCATCTTCGGTTCGCACTCCCAAATGCGCGCCCTTGCCGAGGTGTATGCCGCGTCGTCGTCGCGGACGAAGTTCGTTAAGGACTTCGTGGCGGCGTGGAACAAGGTCATGAACGCCGATCGCTT
>CAXTWC010000002.1:0-24104 GCA_964247805.1 uncultured Acetobacteraceae bacterium
AAGAAAGAGGTGCTGAAAAGCCATGCGCACGCCGAAGGCTAAACCTCGGGGCGGCGGCGCCTCACGCTCAGTGCTGCACGTCCAGGTCATCCTGTTGCTGGGCGTGTTCGTCGCCTGGTGGGCGCTGGTAAAGCTGGACATCATCCCGCAATTCTTCTTCGGCGACCCCGTCGGGGTGGCGCAGCGCCTGATCAAGTGGTTCGTCACCGGCAGTATCTGGAAACACCTGATCAATACCCTGGTCGAGACGATGCTCGGCTTCGTCATCGGCACCGGCAGCGGCTTGGTCTGCGGGCTATGGCTGGCGCTGAACCCGACGCTGGCCCGCGTGTTCGATCCTTTCATCAAGGCCGCCAACTCTATGCCGCGGCTGATCTTCGCGCCGATTTTCGCGCTGTGGTTCGGCCTGGGAATCTGGTCTAAGGTCGCGTTGGGCGTAACGCTGGTGTTCTTCGTCGTGTTCTTCAACGTGTTCCAAGGCGTGCGGGAGGTCAGCCCCGTCGTGCTTGCCAACGTGCGCCTGATGGGCGCCAATCGCCGGCAGCTGATGCGCTGGGTCTATCTTCCGTCGGCGACCAGCTGGGTGTTCTCCTCGCTGCACAACGCCGTAGGGCTGGCCTTCGTGGGCGCCGTTATCGGCGAGTATCTGGGGTCGGCCCGTGGCATCGGCTACCTGATCCTGCAGGCGGAGGGCGTCTTTGACATCGACAGCGTGATCGCCGGCATCTTGTTGCTGACGGTGTTCGCCCTCCTCCTGGACATCGCCGTCTCCCGCGTCGAGGTGCGGCTGCTGCGCTGGCAGGCCCCGGCCCGTGCCCTAACGGTGCAGGCGCAGACGGTGAAGACTCCGGCCGGCCAGGTCCAGGCGGTGCAGGCATGATAATCCTACAGCATGACTGAGCCGCGCCTGGCGGTTACGACGCTGCAATTCAACACCACGATTCGCTTCGGTCGCGGCGCCCGGTCGCTGCTGCCGGGCGAATTGCGCAGTCTGGGCATTAACCGTCCGCTCGTCGTCACCGACCGGGGCGTCATCGCCGCGGGGGTGCTGGCGCTGGCGATGTCGGACGCGCCGGATTCAGTGTTCGATGCTACTCCCGCGAACCCGACCGAGGACGCCGTCGCCGCCGCGCTCGCCCGGTATCGCGAAACACGGGCGGACGGCATCATCGGCATCGGTGGCGGCGCCGCGCTCGACCTTGCCAAGGCGGTCGCCGTCATGGCCGGCTCCTCGCCGGGCCAGGAGGGCACGCTGTGGGAGTATTGCAACCGCCACGTCGCGCCCCGGCCGATCCAAACGCCTCCGCCGCTGATCCTGCTGCCCACCACCGCCGGCAGCGGCAGCGAAGTGGGGCGCTCCGCCGTCATCATTTTCCGCAACGGGATCAAGGCCGGGATCGGCTGCCCCCGCATCGTCAGTCTCGCGATTTGCGACCCGGACCTCACGCTCACCCTGCCGCCGGGCATGACGGCGGCGAGTGGGATGGATGCGCTGTCGCATTGCGTGGAAACCTTCTGCTCCCCCACCGTTAACCCGCCGGTGGACGCCATAGTCCTGGATGGGCTCGTCCGCCTAACGGCCGCGATCACCGTCGCCAGCGCCGATGGTGGCCATCACGCCGCGCGATGGGACATGATGATGGGCGCGCTGGAGGGTGCGGTCGGGTTCCAGAAAGGCATGGGCGCGGTGCATTCCCTGTCACATGCGCTGGGGCCACTTGGTTTTCATCATGGCACGCTCAACGCCGTCCTGCTGCCGCATGTCATGGTCGCGAACCACGACATGCTCGGCGACAAACTGGCCCGCATCCGGACGGCGATGCGGTTGACGGCCAACGCCGACATTCCCTTGGCCCTCACCGCGCTCAACTCAACCCTCGGGCTGCCGCCGGGCCTGGTCGCGATGGGATTCGATCGTTCGATGATCCCTGTCATCGCTCTATCGGCCATGGACGACAACGCCCACCGCACCAATCCGCGGCCTCTGACCCCAGCCGATTACGAAGCGATACTGACCCAAGCCCTTTAAGCGCACCTTCCTGGCCGCCGCCCTCGTTTTGTATCGGCCCTGGCAGCCGCTGCTTTGCCGCGTCAGGTGTGGGCGGTGGGGCCGGACGCGACGCGGCTGCGGCCCGGCGACTGGTGTTCTGCGACTCAACGGGGCGGTCGCGCGATGGGGGGCTGACGCCAGACAGTCCCCGCAAGGCTGGAGCGCGCGTGGCGAGGACGGGCAGAGGCCGCGGCACGATTTCCGCGACGGCGGCTTCGCTCAGCAAACACGCGTGCTGACCGAGAACGCTATGCCGATCGGTATGATCGATCCAGCGGAGGCCGGCCGGTGGTGCGCAATGACGATCCTGCTGATCGCCCATGGCGGGCTGCTGGCCAGTGGATGTATGATCCTGCCGCCGAACCGGGCTTGGTGGGTTTAATTCTCGGAGGTCTGCTCGACCTTGGACCAGTGGGCCGTGGCGGAGTTCCCGCTAGCCGGCCTCAACGAGGCCATGACAGACGCGGTCGCTGTGGCAGGACCCTTTGAGCTCACGGTGCTCAGGCCGTAGTTGCTGAAGAGTGGCACCTCGCTGCTGCGATGAAGTGGGCCGCCGGCGTCTCTGCCTCGTCTGGGCGGCAGAACAGGACCACTGTGGTGCTGGCCGGCCGGCTCAGCGGGCGCTGAACCAACCCGGCCAGCCGGATCTCCGCCACACTCGCCGGAGCCAGCGCTACGCCCATGCCGGACGAGACCAGGCCGGCGACTGTCGCCCACTCGCCAGTCTCCTGGGCGATATGCGGGTCGAACCCGGCTTCGCGGCAGGACAGAACGAAGCGCTGCCGGAAATTCGAACTCGCCGACGCCTTACAGTGACAAACCTCTCGCCCGACAGACTTGCCAGCGCGACCCGGCGGTTGCCTGCCTGAACGTGCGCGCGCGGCAGTAGTACCACCAGTCGCTCCTCCAGCAGCACGTAGGATGGCAGATCCGCAACCGGCAGCGGGTCACGCACCAGGGCCACGTCCAGCCGGTCTGTGCGGACGCCCTCGATCTGCTCGGCGCTGGGGAGTTCCGACAACTGCAACTCCACCAGGGGGAATTGTGCGCGGAATGCCTGCACGATCGGCGGCAGGACTGTGAGCGCGATCGAGGGCGTGAAGCCGACGCGGACGAAGCCGCTTTCGCCGCGTGCGGCGCGGCTTGCGGCGTCCAGCCCCGTCTGCAATCCACTCTACGCCACCTGCGCCGCCGCGAGCATGACCCGGCCGGCCGGGGTGAGCCGCATGGCTGAGGCACCGCCCCGCGTGAGCAGTCGATGGCCGATCCGCTGTTCCAGCCGCCCGATCTGCTGGCTGAGCGGCGGCTGGGCTATTCCCAGTCGGCTAGCGGCTCGGCCAAAATGCTGTTCCTCGGCCAGTACGATGAAAGCATGAAGCTGCCGCAAATCGAGATCGGGGCGAAGCAGATCATAGCTCCAGAGATATGGCGGTCGGCACTCCGCAATATTGGACCTATCGTTGGTGGCGGTCTAGAGACGTGGACAATTGACGATAACACGCGGGGAAGAAGCGATCATGCGACAGAGCCTGACAGGCCTTGTAGCCGTTGGCATCGTCCTGTGCGCGACAGCGGCGAAAGCAGCCGAACCGCTCACGATCGGCGTCCTTGAAGATATGAGTGGTGTCTACTCCGACATCACCGGGCCGCCGCAGGTGGTCGCGGCCCAAATGGCGGTGGACGATTTCGGCGGGACCGTTCTCGGCCGGCCGATCAAGGTGATTTCCGCCGATCATGAGAACAAGCCTGACACCGCTGGCACGATCGTTCGCAACTGGTTCGATAATGACGGCGTGTCGATGATCGCTGGGCTTGGTAACTCCGCCGTGGCATTGGCCGCACAGACCGTGGCGGCGCAGAAACATAAGATCGACGTCGTCACCAGTGCCGGGGCGAGCGATCTATCCGGCGCCGCCTGCGTGCCGACGGGGTTCCACTGGGCCTTTGACACCTATTCCACGTCCAAGGTGGTGAGCAGCTCGATCACCCAGGCCGGCGACAAAACCTGGTATTACATCACGGCCGATTACACGTTCGGCGCGCAACTGCAGAGTGCATCGACCCAATTCGTCGAGCAGTTCGGCGGCAAGGTGCTGGGCTCCAGCAAGGTGCCGCTCGCTACCGCGGATTTCAGCAGCGTTTTGCTGCAGGCCCAGTCCTCCGGGGCGCAAGTGGTGGGCTTGGCCAACGGCGGCACGGACACGACGAACGCCATCAAGCAAGCCGTCGAGTTTGGGCTCGTCGCGCAAGGGCGAAAGCTCGCGGCCTTGTCCATGTATATTCAGGACGTGCACGGGCTTGGACCGGCCGCGGCCGGGTTGTATTTCGCCGAATCATTCTATTGGAACGCCGACGACGCGACCCGGGCGTGGTCGCAGCGCCTATTCACCAGGACCCACGCGATGCCGAACATGCTGCAGGCTGGCATCTACAGTGGCGTTCTGCATTACCTGAAAGCGGTGCGCCAAGCCGGCACCGATGACGGAGTGTTGGTGGCAAAGGTGATGCACGACACGCCCGTGAACGACTTCTATACGCACGACGTGACCATCCGCGCCGATGGTCAGGTGATGCGGCCGATGTATCTGCTTCAGGTCAAACAGCCATCCGAGCAGCACGGTGCGTGGGATCTGCTGAACATCATCAAGACGGTACCGGGGGTGGACGCCTTTCCACCGGCGGCCGACAGCAAATGCCCGCTCCTCAAGAAGACCGCGCCATGACGGCGGGGACAGCGCTTGCCGGGCTGCGCGTTATCGATATCAGCCGCGTGCTGGCTGGCCCGTCCTGCGGGCAGTTGCTGGCGGACATGGGTGCGGATGTAATCAAGATCGAGCCGCCCGAGGGTGACGAGAACCGGCACTGGCCGCCCTTCACCGCCACGGGCGCCAGCTGCAACTTTGACAGCGTCAACCGCGGCAAACGCAGCCTGGCCATCAACCTGAAAACGCCTCGCGGGCAAGCCTTGGTGCGCGACCTGCTCCACGATGCCGACGTGCTGCTGCTGAGTTTTCTGCCGAAGACGGCCGCGAAGCTCGGGCTCGACTCCGCCGCCCTGACGGCACTCTTCCCCCGCCTTGTCGTGTGTGAGCTGACGGGTTACGGCAGCACCGGGCCGCTCGCCGACCGCCCCGGCTACGACCTCATGATGCAGGCTTTCGCCGGCGCCATGTCGATGACCGGGATCGAGGGCCAACCGCCCGTGCGAACCGGTCTGTCGTTCATCGACATGGCGACCGGCTTGGCCGCTTACGGTGCCGTGCTGACGGCGCTCGTGGCCCGCAGCACCACCGGCCGCGGAACGGTGGTGCGGACGTCGCTGCTCGAAACCGGGGTTGCCATGCTCGGCTACCACGCCGTCGCTTGGCTCGGCACGGGGATCGAGCCGAAGCGCGAGGGATCTGGCGTATGGCACCTCGTGCCGTACCAGGCGTTCCTCTGCGCCGACGACTACATTCTCGTGGGGGCGCCGAACGAGGGCGCCTGGCAACGGCTTTGCGACGCGCTGGAGCTGCCGGCGCTCGCCGCCGACGACCGGTTCGGCAGCAACGCCAGCCGGGTCGAGCACCGCCAGGCGCTGATACCGTTGCTGGAGGCGCGCTTTGCCGAGGCGGCGGCCGCACATTGGGTTGCCCGGCTGGAACAACACCGTGTCGCGGTGGCGCCAATCAATCGCCTAGGCCAGGTGCTGACGCACGAGCAGGTGCGGGCCAACGACATGGTCATTCCAGTCGGCGGCCGCGAACTGCTCGGCACGCCATTCAAGCTGGCAGAGGGCGGTGGTGTCGCGGCCAACTCGCCCGCCGCACTCGGCGCCGATGCGGACGCGATCCTGCGCGAGAAACTCGGCTTGGACATCGACGCGATCGCAAGCCTGCGCGAAGCGGGCGTGATTGCCTGAAGGGAGACCCTGACGTGAGCGACGCCGCTATCATCCACGAGACCTTGAGGCCGGGCATCGTCTGCCTCTGGATCAGCAATCCAGCGCATAAGAATGCGATGAACGACGGCCTGATCGACCAGCTCATCGCCGGGTTGCGGACGCTCGGACGGGACCCGGCTTGCCGCTTGATCATCGTGCGCGGCCGTGGCGGTGTCTTCAGTGCCGGGCGGGAGCTGAACGACCTGCGCAAGCTGCAAGGCGCCACGCTGGAGGACATAACCGCCGCCTACGAGCGGCTGCACGAGTTGAATCGCGCCTTCTACGATTGTCCCGTGCCCACGCTGGCCGTCATCGAGCGGTTCGCCTTTGGCGCTGGCGCGACGATCGTGAGCTGGTGCGACATGGCACTGGCCGAGGAGGGGGCGTTTCTGTGCTACCCGGAACTGCAGCACGGCATCGTGCCCTCGCCCGCGCTGATGGGACTGTTGCGTTCGGTGCCGGAGAAACTCGCGATGGAGCTGCTGCTGACCGGTCGCCGGGTCTACGCGCCGGAGGCTGCCCGCATTGGACTGATCACCCGGTGCGTCGCTGCCGAGACCCTGGAGACGGCGCTTGGTGAGATACTGGATGGCACATGTCGCGGCTCGCCGGGAACGGTGCGCCGCCTGATGCGGTTCAAGAACGCCGCCGACGCCATGAGCCCGCGCGAAGCCATGGCAGAGGCCGTGCACAGCATCAGCGCCGGCCTGCTGGACGACGACACGCGCCAGCGCATCGCCGCTTTCCTAGACAAATAATCGCCAACCCAACTCTCTAGAAACGCGGTCATGCGCTCGCCATCATGCAAAACGCCTGAGCGATCTCATGCCTATTAATCTACTTGGCCCTTTAGGCGCGACAGCTGACAAAACCTGGTGAAGCGGCTGGCCGAGGAGGGCATGACAATGCTGGTCGTGACCTACGAATGAGCTTTCCGCGCCGGGTCGCTCACCGGGCCGTGGTGTTCGAGCGTGGCCAAGTCGTGGAGGAGGGCCAGCCGTCGCAGATTTTCGATCATCCGTGTAAGCAACGAACCCGCGACTTACTTGGCCATCTTGGGTGGTCCGGCTGAACCGCTCCATTCGGCTGCACTCGAGTCAAGCGCCGGCGACATAAGCCTGGGCCCCAGCCTGGGAGCGAAACAGCGCTGCATCCGGCAGCTGCGCTTGGCTAGACAAAGACTGCATGATACGACTGCGCTACGACAAGCCCCGCTCGGCGAGAGCCGGGGTTGGGGGGAAAGGACATGCCTTCCGACGCATTGCAGCAGCGCGCCTGGGTTGAGCGGGTGCTCGGCTATCGTTTCTCCGATACGGGGCAAGGCAGGCCACCTAGCGAAGCAGTGGCGGCCGATGCCGCTGGACCGGCGGCCCAAGTGGCTTCGTCGGGTGATCGCGGGGGAAGGGCCAAGTCGCCCGCCGACAGGGACCCAGGTGCGCAAAGCGTCACGGTTCCAGTCGGGACCGCACCATCGCAGGGTGCCGCCTCAATCGAGGTATCGCCACACAGGGCGGTATCGAAGCAGGTGCGCTCCGCCGCCTTGGCCAAGCTGACGACAGCCAATCCGCGGGCGGCCATGGCGGCAAAGGCAGCGTTCGACGCTTTCGCCACCGTACTGGGCGAGGAAGAGGCGACAGCCCAAAGCGTGCAGGAGGCCGGCGCGGCACGCACCGCCGCCGAGAAGCGGGTCACTGCGTCCCGGAAGGCGGTTCAGGACGCAAGGGCGCTCCCCTCCGGCACGAAGGCGGAGAAGTTAAGCAAAAAGAATGTGAGGCTGAGTGCAGGCGGAGAGCAGACCAGCGCCGAAGCGGCACTTGTCCTGGCCAAGACGCGGGAGACGGCATTGCTGGGCCAGTTGCGGCTCAGCGAGGCAATCAAGGGCGGGCCGCTTTCAGGAGACACCGGGCGCCCCTTCTCCCCGGACACGGCGGAGAAGCTGATCACCGGTTACAAAACGAACCCGCGCTTGGCCGATGCGGCGGTGGCCGAGGCAGGAATGGCGCAGTTCCCCGACGCGGTAGCAGACGAGCTCGGGGCGATGATTGGCCGGGTGGGCGCGGGCTTCAAGTCCGGTAGAACCTCATTGCGCGAGAATGCCGCGCTCGGCTACGGCAAGGGTCTGCTGAAGCAGGTTGGCAATCTCGGCTCCGGCAGCCTCGGCGGGCTCGACGGTTACCTCACTGACGGCCTCCAGTTTCAGCCTGATCCCTTGGGCGAGAGCGGATGCGGAACGTACACGGAACTGGCACGCAGGCGCACCGCGGCCATCGCCGGCAAGTTGGTACAGCCGGATGGGTCCGTGGATCCGACCAGCACACCGGCCAAGACCGCGATCGGGCACGCGCTGTTCCACCCGGATTCGATCCAAAACCAGACCCCGGCGCTGACTGCCCATCTGATGAAGACGGTCGAGGTGCTGAGCACCCCGGATGCGAGCCGGTTGCTGAAAGGCGTGACGGCGCCGCATCCAGGAAGCGGCGCGGGGCACCTCGTGGGCAACCCCACGGGCGGAAGCGGCGCGCCCACTGCGCAGGATGCGCGCGTAGCGGTCGTGGACGCGATGCTGACGCCGCTGGACCAGGGCAACGTGGGTTCCTGCTTCGCGACCGCGCCTGCCCGCCGGTTGCGGTTGCAACAGCCGCTGAAGGCAATGGCCAGCCTGACTGAAATGGCCAGTACGGGCATCTGCACGCCGCCGTTCGGCGATGCCGTGCCGGTGGTTACCAACCTACCCGACGGCGAGAACAAGCTGCTGAGAAGCTGGGAGTATTCGACTGCGAGCGCGTCTGCGCGAAAGACAGGAAGCAGCGAGCGTAGCCAGTTCGAGCGCAGCATGGGCCATGGGCTAGATCAGATGAAGGCTTCGGCGACGGATTCTATCCTGTTCGCAGGGAAGAAGTGGAAGAAGCAGAAGCCGCTGCTGCAGCAGGCGCTCGCAGACGAGTTCACCTTTGTCTATGACCCGCTCTCGGATGTCGGCTTGTCTAACGACGGATCTTCCGACAAGGGCCGGTTCGTTCTGAAAGGGGTAGGATCCGGCAATGAGATCAGCAGCGAAGCCGAGTTCATTGCGCAATTTTCGGCCGTGGCTTTGAAAACGCTGAAGGTGGACCCGGCTTCGAAGCAGGCGAAGAAGATCACGGCGGTGATAGGGTCGAAAGACTTTCTGGATAAGATCTGCCCGAACGACTACAAACCTTGGGCACTGGGAAGCGGCGGGCAAACGCCAGAACTGGTGAGAACTTTGTTCGGCGATACCATGAACCAGAAGTCAATGCTGGGGAAGGCCGGCGATCCGAAGCCGACGGAAGGCGAACGAACCAAGCAGGTGCTGACGTCGTTCCTGACCTCGTTCAAGGACGAGACATCCGACCTGGTTACCATCCGCACCGTCGGGCAGCACGGGTTCAACGCGATGCCGAACCACCCGTCGCTGGCCGCGCTGAAGGGTGCCGACGAGACCGAAACGGCGCAGAAGATCAACACGGCCCTGGTGCAGAAGGGCGCCGCGCTTAAGAACACCGATCTGACGGCGGAACGGGCAGCCTACCTGTTCGATCAGCAAGTCGCGAACGCGGCGGCGGCCGAACCGGACGATGCATGCAAGATACTGATTCTGGATGGCGCACGAGCGAGCCGGCCGACCGCGGCCATGAAGCCCGTAGGATTGGCGGCGGCCATGGAAGGCGCACTATCCGCCTGGTATGACGAGAAGGCCAAGGCCGCCACCGACCAAGCGAAGAAGAAGGAGGAGCTGAAGGCGTCCACCGCCAACGCTCTGAAGGCCGCCCTGATCCTTGACCTGGGAGCACCGGAGTTCGTCATTGCCGATACGAACTGGGGTGACGAGCGAAGCCACACCTTCTTCGTGGTAGCACCCGATCCTACCACGGGCGATCCGATGCTATGGGAAAAGGAAACTCCGCCCGGCTTGTTAACGCCGGCGGGCCGGGATTGGGTGGACTGCGAGTGGGCCAGCATCCAGCCGGGCAACACACCGTGACGCCTGCAGGGAGGCTCTAGATGGTGGACGAGGTTGCCGGTTTGAGTTTTGTCTCGGGCGAACAGGGCGAGCCCCTGGTGCAAGTGGGCGACGACGATGAGGCGACAGACATGGCGGGCTTGCTGACGCTGGTGCCATCCCTCGCTTCCCCCAAGCAAGCCACCGAGCTGGCGCGCGCAGCGAACCACTTCGCACGGAACAGGCGTTTCCGGGTGATTGACGACCCTAAGGCGTACGAGGCCGCGTACCTCAAACTGTTATCACGCGAAGATCCCACTGCACCCTTCGAGGCGAGCCGACCACGCTTGTGCGACTTTGGTGTGCCCGACTTCAATGAGATCTCGGCCCCTTCTTTTACCGGGGGAACGTTGGTGTTTTTCGCGGAAGACGCGTTCCTTGGCGTGCCCTACAAGGTGGAAATGGCGGGTCCGCTTGCGGCGCCAGCGTACACCCCGCTGCCGCTGGAGCCTGTCCCGAATGTCGGCACGCCGCAGCCGCCGAAACCCGAGGACAAACTGCCGGAAGAGCCGAGCTGGCTGGCTTCGGTTGTAACCAGTCCGCTGGAAGCCCCCGAGGAGGATGAGGAAGACCTAGAAGAGTAGCTGCCTAACCGCTCCAGGCGGACCATCTGAAGTTCCGACGACGGGTGGGTCTCACTTCCTGCGTCGAAGCGGTTATCTTCGTGCGGCACTGGTGGTTAGCGCCGCCGCCGCGATCTGCCCGGCAGGTCCCGTTGACGTCCCGGCGCCAAGCTAGTCACCAGGCCGGGTTTGACAGCATTCGAGGTCCGGAACGTTGCCGCCGGCAAGCCGGATGGTGCCTCCAACCCGCGAGACCAGCGTTGGACTAAACAATCTGGCGGTGCCGGAGGACTCCACTCTCAGCCGCCGGGCGTAAGGCATGCGGCATTCGCTGGCGGCGTTACGCCGGGGGTTGTTGGCGCAGGAAGTCCGCCCGGTCAGCCGGCTTCTCGATCTGCTCCGCCAGACGTTGCCACAACTGCCGCGCGTCCACGCACCCTGGCGCATTGCGTTTGACGAGTAGCCGCGCGACCGGCCCCATGTAGTGAGTCAAGGTGCGCTGGGCCTGCTCCAGCTCCGTCTCTGACAGCGTCAGGCGCTTTTGCGTGGTGAGGCCGGTTCGGCTACCCGTCTGGTCCATAATGCCTAGCACCTCGCGGCGGAATTGCGCGCGGCGATCATCCTGCTCGATCCCGGATTCCAGCGTGCGGCACAGTGTCTCGACGCTGTCGGATGTGCGGGCGGCACGGCGGATCATCAGGGTGGCAATTGGGCCCACGATGCGGGCGAGGTGCCGCTCGATCGTGGTGATTTGCGAGCTGTCCAGGTCCAGCCCGCCGCCTGGTTGGCTCGCCTGGGTGGCGATCACCGTTCGATCGAGTTCGAGCCCCGGCGCTGCGGGGCCGCAACGAAGCGCTGCTGCCATGTCCTGCGCGGATGCGAAGCGGTTGCCCGGCTGCTTCGCAAGGCTGCGCCTAATCACCTCAAGCACGAATTGCGGTGCATCAGGCCGAAGCGGCGCCGGGTCGGGCGGCGCTTCGTCCAGCAGCTTACGCCAAACTTCGTGTTGGGACGCTCCGGTGAACGGTTTGCGCCCGGTCACGAGCTCGTATAGTACCACCCCGGCGGAGAACAGGTCGCTGCGCGCGTCCACCGGCTCACCGCGGCATTGTTCCGGCGACATGTAGCTGGGCGTGCCAAGGATCGCCCCAGCACCAGTCAGAACAGACGTGTCGATGCGTGATATGCCGAAATCGGTCACCTTTACCCGGCCTTGCGCCGTCAGCATGACGTTGGCCGGCTTGATGTCGCGGTGCACGACCCCGAGCGCGTGCGCCGCCCCCAGCCCATCCAGCATCTGGCCCATCAGGTCGACGATCTCGGGGATGCTGAAACGGCGGCGGTCTTTCTCGATTTGGCTCAGGGTCACGCCGTCGATGAATTCCATGGCGAGATACGGGTTCTCGCCATGCATCGCGAAATCGTAGACGGCGACGACGTTGGGGTGGGAGCACCGCCCGGCCGCCTGTGCCTCCGCCTGGAAGCGCGCGACGTAATCGGTGCGGTCCTCGCCATCCAGCAGGTCGGCATGGACCAACTTGATAGCGATGATGCGGTCGATCACCGGGTCATGCGCCTTGTAGATCACCCCCATGGCGCCGCGCCCGAGTGTCGACTGCACCAGATAACGGCCGATCCGCTCCGGCTCGGGCGGGCGGCCGCTCCGGTTTTGCCCGGGTGAGCGGCCGCTCAACTCATTCCTCCAGCATCTTCAGGGCGTTCGCGAGGCTACGCCGCATGCGATTGAACGATTCTGCCAGGGAGGAGATCTCGTCACGGCCGCTCACCGGGTGTTCCGGGGCGTCCATGTTGCCGAGGCTGACCTCGTTGGCGCTGGCGGAAATGCGGCGCACCGGGCGAATGATCACGAACTCCAGCATCACGTTCAGCAGCACCAGCACCAGCAGGAACACCGCACCGAGCCATATCAATACCGTGTCGAACACCGCCCACGCCTGGTTCAGCGGCACGGACATCGGAACGGACACGATGCTGGCGCCGAGCACCTCATTCAGCTTCCAGTTGAAGCCATTCTTGCTGCCGTACAAATCGATCAGCGACGCGGGTGCCGCCTCCGGGGTCGAGTGGCAGACCAGGCAGGCCTGGTCCGTGATGATGATCGGTCGTGCCACGGAAAGGATCCGACCGGATGGCGTGTCGCGCTCCCGCACGACGCGTTTGAGGCTGCCGTCCGAGCGCATCTGATCGATGATGCTGCGCTGCCAATCGGCCGGCAGATCGGCCGGGTTGGTCGGGTCCAGCACGACCGTGCGATAGCTGTAGTCCGGCAATTGGGCCTGCACGGCGCGGAAGTTGGTCTGCGCCGCCCAGGCCGGCACCGACTGCGGCAGGAAGCGGCGGGCGAACTGGTTGGCCACGAGCGGGGCGATCTCGTCGGCGGTATAGCGGCTGATCGCGGCGGCCTGGGCGTCCATGAGCGCGGCCTCGCCAAGGACATCGCGGCGCGCGTCGGCAAAGATCAGGTTGTATGACAGGCCAGCGGCAAGCCCGAGGCCGACGAGGAGTCCCGTCAGCAACACCAGGTTGAACTTCAGCCGCAAACCCATTCGAGTGTCCCCCAAAGCCGTGATGGCGGTGCCTGTTCGAGATTCTGGCGGCTGGTCCGCTCGTGGCCGAGCTGGAACGCAGGCAGACTCAGCTTCCCAATAGCTGAGTAACCTGTTCGGCGGTGAGCTTTCCCGTCACGGCTTGGTTCGATTCCTGCTGAAAGCGCCGGATCGCCGCGACAGTATCGCTCGCGAACACGCCGGACACACGGCCGCGGAAATAGCCCAGATGTTGCAGCCCAAGTTGTATTCGCCGGCGCTCGGCCGGATTGAGCGCAGTCGGATCGACCTCGGACGGGCGGGACGGCTCGGGCTTGCTCTCGGTCGACGGCCGAACAAGGGGCGTGGCAGGCGGCGACGCAGCAGCCACCGTCGCCGGCGGTTCGGGCTCAGGCGCTGGCCCACCGGTCAGCCAGCTCGGCACGTCCGGCGCGCGCGACACCAGCATCTGGCCGCGGGCCGCGGAGAGCGCGGTCGGCAGGTCGGCGAGCGCTTTGGAGAGATCGAGGCTGCCCGCGTGCAACATGTCGGAGAAAGTGGAGGCGAGCGGCGACGGGCCGATCGCGCTCGACGTGCGGAGCAGCGCGGCAGCCAGGCCTGCGTGGGGGTTGTCACCCGCCCGCAGCATCGAGCCGAACGAAATCTGCGCATCGTTGCTGGATTGCGGTACCACATCCATCAATACCAACCCGGCACCCGCGCCCGGCGTGGCCACCGACGACATGAGCAGGCGTGCCACGATCCCTTGCGTCAGCACATCGGTCGGGCGTTCCAGACGTGCTTCTACCGGCAATACGAACAGCCGTTCGGAGAACGGCGCCACATAACCGCAAACATAGATGACGCTGTGGCTGCCCGGCGTGGCCGCGACCTCGTCACCCAAAGCCGCGATCGCCGTGCCAGTGCGCGCGTTGCTGGGATCACTGAGTTCGCCGACCTTGAAGCCCGCCCTGGTCAACGCGGCGGCAACCAGGCGTGCCGACATCTGGCACGCGGGGAGGGGCGGCTGAGCAGTATAGGACGAGTTGCCGATCACTAGTGCCAAGCTCGGTGGGGCAAGGCTAGGCGGCGCAGGATCGGCAGCCCGGGCGGGCACTGTTGCGACAAAGGTGCCAAGCACGAGCGCGACGCAGGACAATTTCGGCGATTTCATTGCGGGCAGCACATAGCCCGGTTCGAGGGGTAGCATCAATGATCGTCGCCAGATGTCGTTGCTGCGACAACTTCGCGGATCAGCTCGAACCATTCACCTAGATGGCGCGCCATCGCCAAGTGAGTCTCGGCAAAAACACGTGCGGCCTGCCCCAGCGCGGCGCGGCGCCGCCCATCATCAAGCAGCGCGCACGTCTCACGGGCGACGGCGGCCGGATCGAGCGGCGCGACCAGCACGCCGGTGGCTTCATGGCTGATGAAGTCCCGCGTGGCGCCCGTTTCGGCGGCGACGATCGTGCAGCCGCACGCCATTGCCTCGCGCAGGGACCAGGAAGCGATGAACGGGTACGACAAATAGCAGTGCACGTCCGATCGCTGCAGCACCCTGACGAAGTCCGAATAACCGGTCCGGCCCGGAAAATGCAGGCGGTCGAGGTCTACCCTCCCCGCGATCTCGGCCAGCAGCCGGCCCCGCCACGTGCCGGTCAGCGGCGGTAACCCATAGCTCACGCCGTCTCCCCCGAGGCAGATCACCTGCACATTGGCTTGGGCCATGATCTCGGGCAGAGCGCGCATGAAGGTGTGAAACCCGCGATAGGGCTCGAGGTCACGCGCTGCGAAGGTAACCAGGCGCTGGTCCGGCCTGACCTCGATCGCGCCGAGCCGGAAGGGGGCGGCGTGGCACGCCGGGTCGGGGAGGCAGGTTGCTAGATCGATGCCGTCCTGGAGGACGCGGATCGTCGGCTGGGCCCAACTTGGATACAGGGAGCGCTGCCATTCCGTTGGGCTCACCCCTCGATGCCCCTGCAGCAGCGCAAGCACGCCCGTCGCATTCTTGGCGCGGACACCGCTCAATTGGCTCGGATGGACGGGGAACTCCGGGTCGAACCCGACATCCGCCCCTGCGCCGTGATAGAAATATTCCCGGTAGCCGATCTGTGGCACCCCGGGCCAGACGTCGCGCAGATTGAGCGTTTCGCCCCAACCCTCGTGGCCAATGATGATATTGGGCCGGAACCCGGCCGCGCGTAGGCCCGTTGCCACTTCGGCTACAGCAACCGCGTGGCGCATTGCTGCATCAAAGTCGCGCGCATCGGCGTGGGTGCGGTGGGAGGCCGGAGTCACGGCGTAAGTCACCTTTGTCACACCGGCAAGCTCCCACTCGCAAGGCCGGGTTATGAAGACGATCTCGTGTCCGCCTTGTGCGGCTAGCGCCTGCAGGAGATGCACGAACTGGCCGGGAAAGCTGCGGTGCAGGAACAGCAGCTTCATCGGCAGGGGCTCCGGAGTGGTCGCGATAAATTGTGGCACGAGCACAAAAGCGTGATTATCGCCATGACAACGCGCGAATAGCGAGTTATCGTAAACTAAATTTTAGCGGCAGATACTTTGGCTTACCGAGCGACACAGCAACGAATCACCCATCGCTGGTGGCTTGCGCCGCTTTTGTCGGCTGCAGCGGGATGGGCGTTTTTCCTGCCCCGCCCCGCCGAGGCGCAACGGCCGGACGCACCGTTCACCGGCAACCTGGTGCCCCAAGGTTCGCCCATACCGCGGATCTTGCCACCCGCACCGCCAAGTGTCGCGCCGGACAGCGGATTGACGCAGCCGGCAGCGCCAGGGGCATCCCCCGCGGTCGATGTGCCCGTCCGCAGCGTGTCCATCGCCGGAGCGACGGCGTTCCCGGATGCCCGCCTTACCGCGTTGACGTCCGGGCTGATCGGTCCGTCCGTCCCGGTTGGCCGGATCGAGGCCGCCCGCGCGGCCCTGCTGAACCTGTATCGTGGGCAAGGCTTTGTGCTGACGACGGTCAGCGCCAATGTCAGCCCGGGTGGCGACCTCCGCTTCAACATCATCGAGGGCCGCATCGCCGAGGTGAAGCTGGACGGCGACATCGGCCCGGCCGGCGTCCAAGTGCTTCGTTTCCTCAATCACCTGACCGAGCACCAGCCGATCGACAACGCAACGCTCGAACGCTGGCTGTTGCTGGCGCAGGACGTGCCGGGCGTGACACTGCACGCCGTGCTGCAGCCCTCCGCCGAGGACCCGGGCGCGCTAACACTGGTGGCGCAGGTGCAACGGCAGGCGGTGAACGGCCTGCTCACGGTGGATAACCGCGCGTTCCGCCAGACCGGCCCCGAAGAGGGGCTGGCGATCATCGACCTCAACAGCTTCACGCAGCTGGGCGAGCGGACCGAGCTGTCGGTCTATCATACGAACGGCAGCACGCAGAATTTCGGCCAGGCATCGACCGAAGTGTTTGTCGGCGCTTCCGGGCTGAAAGTCCGTCTCTATGGCGGCTACGGCAAGGCCGAACCGTCGGATCCGCTGCGGGAGATCGGCTATCAGGGCTTCACCACCACCTTCGGGCTGGCGGCCTCCTACCCGGTCATCCGCTCCCGCCAGCAGACGCTGAACGTCATTGCCAACCTCGACGCGGTTGAGACCGAGATCCGCACCGAGAGCGGGCCCCAGGGCCAGGAAATTCGGGCCAGCCGCGACTCCCTCCGGATCGCGCGGGTCGGCGCCGAATACGCGATCGAGGACCTGCTGGCCGGCGATGCCCGCCCCGCGGTGAACTTCGCCAGCATCCGGTTGTCACGCGGGCTGCCCTTCCTCGGCGGCACCGGCAACGGCAATGCCACACCCGGGCGGCAGAACGAGCGGGTTGATTTCACCAAGGTCGCGGTCGAACTGTCGCGGACGCAGACGCTGTTCGTGCCCTGGAGCGGATCGAGCGTCGCGTTGAAAACCCGCGTGCTCGGCCAAGGCAGTGGCGACGTGCTGCCCCCTTCCGAGAAGTTCTTCCTGGGTGGGAGCGAGATCGACCGCGGTTTCTATTCGGGCGAAGTCACCGGTGACAACGCGTTCGCCTGGTCGTTCGAGTTGCAGTTGAATACCGGGCTCGATCTGACGGTCTTCAACTACCCCGTCCCAATTACCGCGCAGTTCTATGCTTTCTACGATCGTGGCGAAACCTGGGAGAACCAGAGGATCGACCCGAACACCCGCTTGTCCTCCGAGGGCATCGGCGGCCGGTTCAACATTACCCGCTTTACAGAGTTCGACGTGGAGGGTGTGATCCGCAACACTCGTGTGCCGGTTGGCACGCAGGGTATTGTGAAGCCGCTCAAAGCCGATGCGCTGTATTGGCGGGTGCTGACACGGTTCTGACGCGTCATGGCTAGTCACAGGAGCCAGGCATTGGCGCAAGCTGCAGTCATGACGACGCGTCGGCTTAGCCGCTCCGCGCTTCTGCGTAGTACGGCGTTGCAAGCCGTTGTCGGTCTTGCCCTGGTTGCCCCGGTCGCGGCGCAGCCCGCCCCGAATGCGCGGCCCATGGGCGGACAGGTGACGGCCGGGTCGGCATCGATCGCGACCACGCCGACCGCCACCAACATCACGCAGTCGACCAACCGCGCGGCGATCGACTGGACCAGCTACAACATCGGTAGCCAGCAAAGCGTCAACTACCAGCAGCCGAACAGCACGTCGGTCACGCTGAACCGGGTGACGAGCAGCGATCCCTCGCAGATCGCCGGCAAGATCAACGCGAACGGTCAGATCGTCATCACCAACCAGTCGGGAGTGACGTTCTATCGGGGGTCCGAGGTCAACGCGCAATCCGTCGTGGTCAGCGCGGCCGGGATCACCAACCAGAATTTCATGGCCGGCAAGATGGCCTTCGACCAGGCCGCCAACCCGAATGCCCGGATCGTCAACAACGGCACCATCACGGTCAAGCAGGCCGGACTCGCCGCGCTGGTGGCGCCCTCGGTGGCCAATTCCGGGGTGATCAACGCCAAGCTCGGCCAGGTGATCCTGGCCGGCGCCGCCGCCCATACGCTCGACATGTACGGCGACGGGCTGGTCAGCATCGATGTCACCAAGCAGGTCACCAGCGTTCCGACCGGCACCGACGGTCGCGCGGTGACCGCTCTGGTCACCAACACCGGCACGATCCGGGCCGATGGCGGCGTGGTGCAACTGACCGCCTCGGCCGCCGACGGCGTGGTCCAGACGCTGGTTCGCGCTGGCGGGAAAATCCAGGCGAACTCGGTCGGCAACCAGGCCGGTCGCATCGAGGTCGCCGGAACCGGCGGCTCCGTGGTGGTCGAGGGCCGCCTGTCCGCCGATGGCCGGGCGCCCGGCACCACCGGCGGCCAGGTGATGGTCGCGGGCAGCAACACCAGCACGATCGCCGCTTCCGCCCACATCAGTGCGAATGGCCGCGCCGGCGGTGGAACGGTCGCGATCGGCACGACGCTCGCACCCGCCACCGGGTCCGGGGCTGCCCCGGCCGGAACCTCCGCACGGACGGTTATCGCGAGCGGCGCCCGCGTGTCGGCCAACGCCACGGGGCAGGGCAATGGCGGCCGGATCACGGTGCTCAGCACGCAGCAGACGGCGGTGGGTGGCGCACTCTCGGCGAAGGGAGGCAAGTCGGGCGGCGACGGCGGTATGATCGAGATGTCGGGAGAGCAGGGTTTCAGCCTGACCGGCACGGCCGATACCTCCGCCCCGCACGGCGCACTTGGCACCATCCTGCTCGACCCGCGCGACCTGACGATCTCGAGCACCAGCCCCTCCACGATCACGCCGAGCGGGACTAATCCGAATATCGGCTACAATAGTGGCGGCACGACCACGGACGCCGTCGTGTCGCCTTCCCAGTTGACGGTCCTCTCCGGCCAACTGGTTTTGCAGGCTGGCCGCAACCTGACGGTGGCCAGCAGCCTGACTTACCCGCAAGGCAGCGTCACGTTGCAGGCGGGCAACAACTTGACGGTGAATAGCGGCGTGACGCTGGCAGCCGGCGGGAACCTGCTGCTGTATGCCGGCTACAACGGCATTCCCGGCTATAACCCGGCCGGCACGCTGAGTGTCCAGGGCTCGATCTCGGGGCAGGCGCTCGACCTGCGTGCCGGCTCGGGCGAGATAACACTCGGCGGCACGCTGACGGCGTCGACCGTGTTGGAGCTGACGACGAGCGGCGCTGTCACGCAGACGGCTGGCACCGTGCAGACGCCCAACATCTTCGGCACGGCCAGCTCGATCTCATTGACGGCCACGGGCAACCAGATCGCCGGACTGGGCCTGGTGGCTGGCGTCAACGGGTCGAATACGACCCTGACCACCACGGCTGGCGGCCTGGCTGTGGCCACTTCGGTGCCGCTGACGGTAGGTGTCAGTTCGCAGGGGATCACCGGTGGCGTGGCTGTTGCGACCGGTCAGTCCATTTCACTGCAGGCAGACACGCTGAGCCTGATCGCCGGAGCGGGCCAAACCGCCCTCTCCGCACCCAGCGGGACCGTCATCCTGCAGCCGCTGACTTCGAACCGTGGGATCACGATCACCAACTCCCCCTCGCTCGGTGGTGGCGTGCTCGCGCTCAGCCCGGCTGAACTCGGGCTGGTGACGGCGAGCGCACTGCAGCTGGGCGGCAGCAACGCTTCCACCGGCAACATCGTGTTTGGCCTCTACGGTGAAACGATCGACCTCGCGTCCGGCGGCACGTTCGGCGGGGTGGCCGTGTCCACGACGGGAACCGTGACGCAGGGTGGTCCGCTGCTGGTCAACGCGCTCAGCGGCTCGGCTGGCAGCGTGACCCTGACGACCACTGGCAACAGCATCCCGAGCGTCACCGGGCTGTCCGCCACCGGCGGCCTCACGCTCTCGACGGCGAACGCGCTGACCGTGTCCGGGGCCACCAGCGCAAGCGGCACGCTTTCGCTGACCGCCGGCACCGATCTGTCGGTATTGTCCACCGGGTCCATCGGTGCACCGAGCGGGGCCACGCTGACGGCAGGCGGCACGCTCTCCCTTGCCGGTGCGGTCACCTCCACGCTTGGGCCCGTCACGCTGAACGCCGGTGCGGGTGGGATCACCTTCGCGGCCAATGTCAGCACCGGCACTAACCAGATCCTGACCATCGGCAGTAGTACCGGCAATGGTATCGAGCCGGTAACACAAACTGCTGGCGGCATCACCGCCGGTGATCTCGAAGGCTCGGCGCTGTCGGTGTCGCTGCCATCGCGCACCAACGCGATCGGTAATATTTCCGAGTTTAATACCTTCAACGTCACGGATGCCGCCGGCGACTTCCTACTGGTGGACAGCGTACCACTGACCGTTGCGTCACCCTCCAGCCCCGGCGGGATTTTTGTGCAGCAGGGGCGGACGATCAGCCTCTCCACCGACTCGCTGACCCTCCAAGCCAACCAACCCTCGGAATCGACGATCTACGCGCTTTCCGCTGGCGGTGGCACCATCGTCATTTCGCCCTTCACCTCCGGCAACGCGATACTCCTCACCAGCAGCACCAAGCCCGCGAATGGCCTTGCACTGACCACGACCGAACTGGGGGAAATGACCGCCGCAACGTTGCAACTCGGCGCGCTTGGTCCGACCGGCACGCCAACCGCCGGTGCGATCACCATCGGGCAGGCGAACGACACCATCGTCGACCTAGGAATGTATGGCGGGTTCGGCACCCTCGACCTGGTCGCAAGCGGCGCGGTGACACAGGTGGCTGCTTTGGGCGTCACCACGCTCATGGGGCAGGCTAGTAGCCTCGCGCTGGCCAACGGCGGCAACTACATCGCGAACCTTGCAGGGTTCACCACCACAGCCGGCGATATCAGCCTGCATACCAGTAATGGGCTGACGGTGTCTGGTACGGTCAGTGCCATGAACGGCAACGCTGCCGGCAACATCACGTTGTCCTCGACGGGGGACACCGGCCAAACCAATAATGGTCGCCCGGTCAGCATGCTGCTGACCGGGACGCTCAGCGGCAATGCCGTCGTGCTCAACAGCACCAACGGCGAGTCACTCAGCACCAGCGGCGGCATCAGTCAGACGGGCGGCACCATTACTGCAGCGACACTGACCGCGACGGGGCTGTTCGCGACCTTCCCGGCGGCCAACTCGATCGCCGCTGTCGGCTCGGCGGTCGTCGACGGCACACAAGTCGACACCACGACCTTCGAAGAGCTCACCGTCAACAATACGCCCGCGCTGAAAGTATCCGGGACCGTTACCAGCCAAGTCTCGGCAGTGACCCTGAATGCTGCGGGAATCACTCAATCCGCTCCGATCAGCGCGTTCGAGTTCGACGGCACGTCGAGCGCCGACACAGTACTGACCAACACCGGCAACACCATTCAGTCGATCGGCTACTTCACCCAATCCGCCGGCAACTTCACGCTGGCGACGTCGTCCACGCTGGATTTTGGCAGAAACTCCGGCCTGGTGACCGCGACATCCGGTTCGCTGACCTTCCTGGCGGACGCGGTCGGGCTCGCGCCCAGCCCGGGCGGCGGGATCTCGGCGGCGCAAGGCGTTGTCACCTTCGCCCCGCTCACCGCCTCCCGCCGGATCGAGCTGATCGGCGCCACTGCCGCAGACCCGAACTCGCTGTCCCTGTCACAAGTCTTCCTCAACCGCATCACGGCGGCCGAGGCGTTGGGGCTCGGCACCAGCACGACCACCGGGGCGATCAACATCGCCAATGCCGGCGAGACGGTCACCATCCCCGTCAACGCCGGGCTGCTGCTGCAAACCACTGGTGCCGTGACGGAAGGTGTCAGCCCCGGGACGCAGAATGGCGGCGGCACACTCGGCTTGGTTGCATCCAACGTGGCGGGCGTGACGGGGGGCATCTCGCTCCAGGCCGTCGCCAACCAGATCCCGGATGTTGGGGCAGCGACGGCCAATGGCGTGTCGGGTCTGTCCTCCACAGGTTCGATTCTGATCGCGACCTCGACGGCGCTCAACCTGGAAAACGCGATTAGCGCCAACGCGACCAATGGGACGCTGACCGCCACTGCGGGTGGGGAGTTGTCCATCGTCTCGGGGCCGATCAGCGCCTCCGCCATCAACCTCACGGCGGGTTCCGGCAATCTGTCGCTCGTCGGTCCCTTGAGCACGGGCGGCACTCTCGACAGCGTCACTCTGACGGCCAGCTCCGGAAGCGTTGAGCAGTTGTCCGGCGCACTGACCACTGGCTCGCTGACGGTAGCCGGCAATACGGTGGCGTTGGGCGTTGCGACGAACAGCATCGGCACGCTCGCGAGTGCCTCGGTGACGGGCGGCCTGAGCATCACCGACAGCGTTCCGCTCACGCTAGGCGCCACGGTGTCGACAGGCGGCACCTTGGGCGTAACCGACACTGGTGGTGGCCTTGCGATCGAAGGCTACACCACGGTGGGCGGGCTCGCGGTCGCCCTGCAAGGGGCTTTGACCGAAGGTGACGTTGGGTTTTTGCAAGCCCCCAGCCTGACGGGTAACGCGAGTTCGGTTTCGCTGACCGGTAACAGCCGGCTCGCCTCGATTGGCGACTTCACGTCACCGGGCGGCTTCACGCTCAGCGGCAACGGCGCCCTGACCGCCGCCATTCCCCTGAGCGTGACGGGGACGCTCGCAGGGGGCGCCGTCTCGATCCAAAATTACGGCCCTGTGACCCTGTCCGGCAAGCTGACCGGCTCCAGCGTGGCTATCACCGCGACCAGCACGCAAAACGTCGAGGCAGCCTTCGTTTATAACAGCGACGGCACCATCACGCAGACCGGCGGCAGCGTTACGGCTGGCACGATCACGCTGACGAACGGGGACGCATTCAGCCAGACCGGCGGATCGCTCACCGCCACCGGCGCGAGCGGGCAGATCACGATCTCGACCCAGGGGGCACTCACCCTTGGCGGCGCCCTTTCTGCCCCGGCCGTCAATCTGTCGGCGGTGACCCGGTCCTACGTCACCAACTATGGTCAATCTACGCAGGTCAACCCCGGCGTCATCAACCAGAACGGCGGTAGCATCACCGGCGTGGTAAGTGGCCATTCCGACACGACAACGATGCTGACAGCCAGCGGCAACGCAATCACAGGCCTGGCCGGCTTCACCAGCACAGGCGGCTTCTCGCTGGCCACGAGCCAATCGCTGACGGTCAGCGGGGCCGTTTCGGATGCAACGTCGATCTCGCTCAACGCCGCGGGCGGGATTGCGCTGGGCGCTTCCGTGACCGGCGGGGCCGTGACGCTGACGGCACCCGGCAGCGCCATCACGCAGACCGCCGCCGGCGCGATCACGGCCAGTGCGCTGACGGGCAGCGCGGGGTCGGTGGCGCTTGGTGCCGCCGACAACAACGTGACAGCGCTGCAGGCTTTCACCACGACGGGCGGGTTCTCGCTGACCGACTCGGCTGCGCTGTCGATCGCGGGGGCGGTGTCGGTCGGCACCGGGCAGACGCTCACCATCATCGATGACGCACCAACTTTTGCCGTCGGCGGTTCGCTGACGGCTTCGGGCGGCACCGTTGCCCTGCAGGAATATACGACGGGTCAAGGTGTGACGCTCGGCGGCGGCAACGGGCTACAAGGTTCAGCGCCGATTGCGGCAACGACTTTGTCGATCGGTGTCCCGAGCGGCGGCCCGATCAGCATCGCCGGGGCGTTCAATCTGTCCACGGTCTCCGTTCTGGACCTGGAGAGCGGCGGTGCGATCAGCGAGACGGGTGCGGGCGCCATCGGCGTCGGGACGCTCACCGGTCATGGTGGGAGTGCCACGCTGGGCGGGGCGAACCAGGTTGCCACGCTGGGCAGCTTCACCACGACTGGTGGGTTTGCATTGACCAATACGATCGGGCTCAGCGTGACCGGGCCGCTTTCTGCCACCACCGCCGCCCTGAACGTCACCGGAGACTTGGCGCTATCGGGGGCGATTGCAGCGTCTACCAGCCTGTCCCTCGTAGCCAGTGGCGCGATCACCCAGCCCTCTGGCGCCATCACGACGGCCAGCCTGTCGGGCAGTGCAGCGTCGGCCGCACTGG
>CAXTWC010000002.1:24204-86057 GCA_964247805.1 uncultured Acetobacteraceae bacterium
TCTGGCGCCATCACGACGGCCAGCCTGTCGGGCAGTGCAGCGTCGGCCGCACTGGGCAGCGCCACCGACGCCGTGGGGACACTGGCCGGGTTCACCACGACAGGCGCTTTTGCATTGACGGACGGGCAGGGTTTGGCGGTGTCGGGCCCGCTCTCGGCCTCGCAGCTCTCACTCGGGGTTACGGGCGCGCTGGGCATCAATGGCGCGGTGGCGGCTGGCCCGGTGTCGCTGGTGGCAACAGGCGCAATCACCGAAGGGACGGGCGGGGTCCTCACCGCGACCACACTGTCGGGCTCTGCCGCATCGGCGACCCTTGGCAACAGCAATGGGATCGGAACGCTCGGCAGTTTCACGACGACTACGGGCCTGACGCTGGTGAATGGTCAGGCGCTCACGGTGTCCGGCCCGGTGACGGACGGCCAATCGGTCGCGCTCAGCAGCACGGGTGTGCTCACCGTCGCCGGCAATGTCACCGCGCCGGCCGTCAGCCTGATCTCCGTCAATGGCCTGAGCGTGACAGGTGGCATTGCGCAGACGGCCGGAACGATCGCCGGGTCCACTTCGGTCAGCTTGACCTCGCCGGGTACGATCAACCAGACCGGGGGCACGATCGCGACGGGGAGCCTGACCGGGTCCTCCACCGGCACGACGACACTTGGCAGCACCGGTAACGCGGTCGCCACCTTGGCTGGCTTCAGCAGTGCGGGCGGGTTCAGCCTGGTGGATGGCGGCGCCATGACGGTAACGGGCCCGCTGACCGACAGCACGGCGGTGACACTGAACACCGCCGGTGCCTTGGCCCTGAATGGCACGGTGCAAACCGGCGCGCTCAGCCTGACCGCCACCGGCGCCATCACCCAGCCCGGCGGCAGCGTGACCGCAAGCCGCCTGACCGGCAGCGGCGCAGGTGTTACCCTAGGCGCCACCGGCAACAGCATCGCCACCCTGGCGAGCTTCACCAGCACGGGCGATTTCGCGCTGACAGACAGTGCGGCTTTGACGGTGACGGGCGCGGTTTCCGTCGGCACCGGGCACACGCTGACCCTGTTCGACGACAGCCCGACCTTCGGTACCGGCGGCTCGCTATCGGCACCCGGCGGCACGGTTGCGTTGCGTGAGTATACCGCCGGGCGTGGCATCACCGTGGCCGGCGGCGGCAGCCTGACGGGCACGCCGCCGGTTACCGCCAACACCCTGGTCGTGGGTGCGCCAACTGGTGGCCCGATCGGCATCGTGGGCGCATTCAATCTGTCCATAATTTCGGTGCTGGACCTGGAGAGCGGCGGCGCCATCAGCGAGAGCGGCGCAGGAGCGATCCGCGTCGCCACACTGACCGGCAACGGAGCGAGTGCCGCGCTGGGCGGTGCGAACCAGATCACGACGCTGGGCAGCTTCACCACCTCCGGGGCCCTCGCGCTGACTGACGCGGTGGGGCTCACCATCACCGGACCATTGTCAGCGACAACGGCTGCCTTGAACGTCACCGGCGATCTCGCCTTGGCGGGGCCGATCAGCGCCCCCACCAGCCTGTCCCTCGTAGCCAGTGGCGCGATCACCCAGCCTTCTGGCGCCATCACGACGGCCAGCCTGTCGGGCAGTGCAGCGTCGGCCGCACTGGGCAGCGCCACCGACGCCGTGGGGACACTGGCCGGGTTCACCACGACAGGCGCTTTTGCATTGACGGACGGGCAGGGTTTGGCGGTGTCGGGCCCGCTCTCGGCCTCGCAGCTCTCACTCGGGGTTACGGGCGCGCTGGGCATCAATGGCGCGGTGGCGGCTGGCCCGGTGTCGCTGGTGGCAACAGGCGCAATCACCGAAGGGACGGGCGGGGTCCTCACCGCGACCACACTGTCGGGCTCTGCCGCATCGGCGACCCTTGGCAACAGCAATGGGATCGGAACGCTCGGCAGTTTCACGACGACTACGGGCCTGACGCTGGTGAATGGTCAGGCGCTCACGGTGTCCGGCCCGGTGACGGACGGCCAATCGGTCGCGCTCAGCAGCACGGGTGTGCTCACCGTCGCCGGCAATGTCACCGCGCCGGCCGTCAGCCTGATCTCCGTCAATGGCCTGAGCGTGACAGGTGGCATTGCGCAGACGGCCGGAACGATCGCCGGGTCCACTTCGGTCAGCTTGACCTCGCCGGGTACGATCAACCAGACCGGGGGCACGATCGCGACGGGGAGCCTGACCGGGTCCTCCACCGGCACGACGACACTTGGCAGCACCGGTAACGCGGTCGCCACCTTGGCTGGCTTCAGCAGTGCGGGCGGGTTCAGCCTGGTGGATGGCGGCGCCATGACGGTAACGGGCCCGCTGACCGACAGCACGGCGGTAACACTGAACACGACCGGCGCTCTGGCCTTGGATGGCACGGTACAAACCGGCGCGCTCAGCCTGACCACCTCGGGCGCCATCAGCCAGCCCGGTGGCGGCATCACGGCAACCAGCCTGACCGGCAGCGGCGCTGGCGTCACCCTGGGGGCCACCGGCAACAGTATCGCGACGCTGCTCGGGTTCACCAGCACGGGCCCATTCGCCCTGACCGACAGCATCCCGCTGACCATCGCCGGTGCGGTTGCTACCGGTGCGGGCCAGACGCTCACGATCACGGACAATGCACCGAGCTTCGCTGCCGGCGGTTCGCTCGCGGCGCCGGGTGGCACTGTGGCACTTCGCGAACTCACCGCCGGCCAGGGTGTGACACTCGGTGGCGGCAGCGGATTGAACGGATCCGCGCCGATCACCGCTGCCACGCTGTCCGTCGGCGTCCCGACAGGTGGTCCCATCACCATCACGGGCGCCTTCAACCTGTCGAACGTGACCACGCTCGACCTGGAGAGCGGCAGTACGATCAGCGAAACCGGCGCGGGTGCGATCCAGGCTGGTGCACTGACCGGTTCGGGGACCACCGTCGTGCTCAACGGCGCGAACCAACTCGGCTCGCTCGGCAACTTCACCGCCAACAGTTTTGCACTCTCGGTCACCGGCAACTTGACCATCACGGGCGCGATCGTGGCCCCGACCGGCGTGTCGCTGGCCGCGACCGGCGCCATCACGCAGCCGTCCGGCAGCATCACTACCGCCACCCTTACCGGCAGCGCCGGGTCGGCCGCCTTGAACAGCACGGGCAACCGTATCGCCACGCTGGCTGGCTTCAGCACCACGGGCGACTTCTCGCTGTTCGACGGCCAAAGCCTGATCGTGACCGCGCCTGTCGACCCGAATACGGTGACGTTGACGGTGGTCGGCAACCTCACGCTGAACAGCAGCGTCACCGGCGGCACCGTGGTGCTCAACGCGACGGGCGGTATCGTCGAAACCGGGTCCGGTCAGGTGGTGGCCACGACGCTGACTGGATCGGGCAATTCGGCCAGCCTGACTGGATCCAATCAGGTGACGAACCTCGGCAATTTCCAAACCAATGCGGGGTTCGTCCTGGCCAACGCGCAGCCGCTCGCCGTCACCGGCACCGTTGCCGACGGCCAGAGCATCGGGCTGATCACCTCCGGCGCGCTCAACGTCACCGGTGCGCTGACCGTGCCCGGCACCGCCGCCGCACCGAGTGTTTTGACACTGGCCGCCGCCGGTCCGATTTCGCTTGGGGGTACGATCAACGCGGGCACGCTGTTGGTGAACTCGCCCGGCAGCCTCATGCAAACGGGCGGAACCGTGACCGCGACGTCGCTGGGCGGAACCGTGCTTGGCCAACTCACGCTCGGGACCGCGGGCCTCGCAAACGTCGGCGGTATCGGCAACCTGACCTCCTCCACCGGCATTACCCTGGTGGATGGCGGCAAGCTGCAACTCGCGGGTACTTTGGCGGCGCCTAATCTCGCGATCACCGCCACCGGGCAGCTCACCCTCGCTGGGGGCGCGATCTATACCAATGGTCTGCCGGCCTCGCAGCAGCTTGGTGCGGCACCCTCGCTACCCGGTTCCTATCTGCAAGTGCTGCCCGGTGCCGATGGCACGGCGACGCTGCAGCAAACCGGCAACACGACCGTCTTGCCGTTCTCGGGCGCGTTCGCGGCGCTGCGGTTCGACTTGCCGGGCACGGGCGGCACGTTGACGTACAACGCGCTGAACGCCCCGAGCACCGATGTGGTGCTCAACCTCGGCAACGGCACGGCGACTGGCAGCCTGACCGCCCAAAGCCTGACCGTACTCGGCGCCGGTGGATCCGCAGCGTTCACCGGCCAGGTTGCCGACCGAACCGGCTTCGACGCCGCCGAGGTGTCCCGCATCTCGCCGCAGGTGAGCCAGATCTACACGCTGAACAACTGCGCCATCGGGGCATCGAGCTGCTCCGCGCAGGACGCTGTGATCTCCTCGCTGGCGGCCAGCCTGCAGGCGTCGAGCGTGATCCGGCCGGATATCCTGACCTTGGATGTGCTGGACTTGTCGGTGACCCGTGACCGCGACGACCCGACTCTGCTGTTGCCGAACATCTCCGACCGGGATTACTGAACCGTGCGACCGCTTCGGAACTTCCTAATCGTCGCCGCCTGCCTGGCCGGTTGCGCCGGGCCGCCGCCAAGCGCCTATGTCGGCAGCAGTTCCCGGTCCGGGGCGGCGGGTGTGGGGCTGGGACGCAATGGCTCCGGCGAGGCGTGCACGCAGCAAGTTGGTGGGTCCGGCGCCGACATTTTCTGCGGGACGTGGGACCAGCCAAGCGGGCACGTCGCCAAGTCCGACGGGAGCGCGGCCGATCTCCGCCAGGTCGCATTATCGAGCCGGTGGCGCAACGCGCTGGACAATCGCTTCGAGTGCAGCGACCCGGCGTCCACCACGATCCTGGGCAATGCGCCCGCGCTGCTGCTGAATTGCACGCGCAAGGTCGGCGGCTGGCCGCAGGCGGCGCTAGTGGCGGCGGTCGACGGGCAGGTCTACGTCGCCGACGGCATCCTCCCCGCGTTACCGGTGCTGCAGCGCTCGATCGGGGTTCTCTCCGGCCGGGTCAGTGCAGAGGCGGCTCCGGCCATGGCACCGGGCCGGGCCGACGCGCTGCTCGCGTCCCGGTTGGCGGCCCAGGCGTTCAGCGCGGGCGACATCGGCCAATATCAGCAATTGATGCTGGCTGGCTCGCGGGCGAACCTGGCCGAAAGCTTCGTCGCAGCCGAGCGCGCCTACCGGGCCGCCTACGATCTGCAGCGCAAGGCGCTGGGAGCGGCGGATCCGAACACCGCTATCCCGCTGATGCTGGTGGCGTTGCAGCTGTCCGATGAGGGCCGCACTGCGGAGGCGGATGATGCCTTCAACAACGCGTCCCGCCTCGTCGCGAAGGCCGCCGATGCGACGGCAATGCCGCGGTTGCAGCATTACCGCGGCCTCAACGCGCTGAACGAGAACAAACCCGCGGAGGCGCTGCCCCTGCTGCAGGCGGCGGAGGCCGGCTATACCGCGCTGCTGCCACCCGACATGCTGGCCCTACGCCCGCCGCGCGCCGCGGGCCCGATCGCCGTCGCCCGACGGGGTGAAGGAGCGGCCGCCGAGACCTCGTCGGACAGCATGCTGCTTGAGCCGGACCAGCAGACCGCCCTCATCGGCGTCATTGAGACCCGGCGCTACGAGGCGATCACGTTGCGCGAACTGGGGCGATCGGACGACGCAAAGGCGATGATCCGCTCGGCCGAGGCGCTTTCCGCCGCCCGCGGACTGCAGCAGCGCGACTTGACCGCCCGACTATATCGCACCGCTTCGATCGTGGACGACGTCGCCCAGCGCGGCAGTGGCTACGACTTCATCCTTCGCGCGTCGCGTGATTTCGCGCTGGCGCAGCCAGGCACCCGTCCGCTGGCGCAAACGTTGCTGCTGCGGGCGAACCAGGAGGTGCAAGCCGGCTCCCTCGGCGATGCGCTCGATCTATGCCGGCGGGGCGCCGCCCTGCTGCGGGAGATCAAGGCCGGCACATCGATCGAGTTGCTGCTGCCATGCCTGTCCACCTTTGCGGCCGAGGCGGACCGGCAGCCGGCCCAGCGTCAGGTGCTGCTGGCGGAGATGTTCGCCTCGTCGCAGCTCGTGCAGGGCAGCATCACCGTGCAGCAGATCGCCCAAGCCTCCGCACGCTTGAGCGAGAGTGCCAAGGATCCGCGGATCGGCGCCGCCATCCGCCGCCAGCAGGACGCAAGCCTGGCCCTGGCGGAGATGCAACGACGCTTCGACGCGGCCACGCAGCAGGGCGCCAGTGCTGCCAGAGGCGGCGAGACGCTGTCGGCGGACGAACTCGCCAAGCAGCTGGCGGCGGCGCAGACCACGCTCTCGGACGCCGACGCGGCGTTACAGGCGGCCTCACCGAACTATGGCCAGTTGGTGCAGGAGGTGGTGCCGGCGCAGGACGTGCTGGCCGCTCTCGCGCCGGGTGAGGCGTTCGTGTCCATGTCGTTGGCGCCGGACCGTGGCTGGATGTTCCTTCTGCGTGCCGGTGAAATTTCGGTTGCACCCGCCAAGGCTGGCAGCACCGAGATCACCGCCCTGGTGAAGCGGGTTCGGGCCACGATCGAGCCGAGCGGGGACACGCCGCCAGCCTTCGACGTCGCGGCGTCGCAGGCGATCTACACCGACACACTTGGCCAGTTAGGGCCGCGGCTGGATGGGGTGACGTCCCTCACCATTGCCCCCGTTGGCTCGCTGCTCTCCCTGCCATTCGGTTTGCTGCTGACGGGGCCCGCGACGCAGGACGGCCTCGCAACCGCGCCGTGGCTGATCCAGAAGGTCGCCATCTCCCACGTGCCCGCGCCGGCCAACTTCGTCTCGTTGCGCCGGGCCGCGGCGACGTCGCGCGCCACGCAGCCCTGGTTCGGCTTCGGCGACTTCCGCCCCGTGAGCGTGCAACAGGCGGAGCGGACCTTCCCGTCCGCTTCCTGCCAGGACAGTGCGAAGCTGTTCGCCGGGCTGCCGCCGCTGCCGTTCGCCCGGCGTGAGCTGGAGGCGTCGCGGCTGCTTTTGGGGGGCTCGCCGGCCGATAGCCTCGAGGGCCCGGCCTTCAACACGCCCCGGGTGCTGCAGCAGAATCTGCAACCCTATCGCGTGCTCCACTTCGCCACCCATGCGCTGCTGCCGAGTGACCTGCGCTGCCAGACCGAGCCCGCCATCGTCACGTCCGACCCACCCGGTGCGCAGAATGCCAACGGCGCGCTGCTGACCTCATCCGACATCACCGCCATGCAACTCGACGCCGACGTGGTCATCCTCTCGGCCTGCAACTCTGGCGGGCCGAACGGTGAGACCTCCGGCGAGAGCCTCTCGGGCCTGGCGCGCGCCTTCTTCTATGCCGGCGCGCGGGCGTTGATGGTGACCCACTGGTCGGTGAACGACCAGGCCACCGCCTTCCTGGTGGCTGGCACTCTCAAGCGCGTCGGCAGCGACCATCTGGGTGTGGCGGAGGCGTTGCGGCAAGCGCAGCTTTCCATGCTGGCCGGGGCAGGGCACACTCTGCCAGCAAGCATTGCCCATCCGTTCTACTGGGCGCCGTTCGCGCTTGTGGGCGAGGGACACGGAAGCACGTTGGCCGCGGAGGGTGGTTCGAACCGGATGCAGTCGCAACTATGAGCGCCACCCAGCCCTCCAGCCTCGGCAAATACGAGATCCGTGGGATGCTGGGCAAAGGCGCCATGGGCACCGTCTATGACGGGTGGGACCCGGTGATCCACCGCCGGGTCGCGATCAAAACGGTGCGGCTGCCGGATGCGAATGACGAGGAGGCCGTCGAAGGGCTGGCCCGGTTCAAGCGCGAGGCACAGGCGGCCGGGCGGCTGACCCACCCGAACATCGTCGGCGTGTTTGATTACGGCGAGACCGACGATGTTGCCTACATCGTGATGGAATTCGTCGAGGGCCGCTCCTTCAAGGACGTGCTGGGCGCAGGCGAGCGCATGGCCGTGCCCGATGTGGTGTCGCTGATGGAGGACGTGCTCGCCGGGCTCACCTACAGCCACAGCCGGGGCGTGGTGCACCGCGACATCAAGCCCGCCAACATCATGCTGACCAAGGAGGGGCAGGCGAAGATCGCCGATTTCGGCATCGCGCGGATCGAGGCCAGCAGCATGACCCAGGCGGGCACCGTGATGGGCACCCCTGCCTATATGTCGCCCGAGCAGTTCATGGGCCAGGTGGTCGATCAGCGCACCGACATCTACTCGTGCGGCGTGATGCTGTACCAGCTGCTGACCGGGGATCGCCCGTTCGACGGCAGCATGACGGCGATCATGCACAAGGCGATGACCACCACACCGCCGAAGCCGTCCGAACTGGCCGTGACCAGCCCGGCGAGCCTTGATGGCGTGGTTGCGCGCGCGATGGCCCGTCGCCCGGAGGACCGGTTCGGCTCCGCGGCGGAGTTCGCTCAGGCGCTCCGCACGGCGCCGGCGGAGGTGCCGGCCAGTGACGAAACGATCATCGGCATGCCGACGCAGCCGGTTCGGCCGATCCCGGTCGCGACGCCGTCCACACCCGTCCCGGCGGCGACCAAGAGCCGCAGCAAGATCCCGGTTTTGGCCGGGGGCGGTCTCGCCGTTGTGGTCGTTGCCGGGGCGGCACTGTGGTTCCTGCTGCCGGGGGGAGCGCCGACACCGCCTGCCACGGCGCCGTCGCAAGTTGCCTCCGTGGCATCTCCGGCAGCCGCACCGCCATCTCCATCCCCGACGGTGCCCCCGATGCGGCAGGCGTCGCTGGCCCAGTCCCCACCCCCAGCGGCCCCACCCCCAGCGGCCCCATCCCCAGCGGCGGCCCCTCCGGCATCGCCGCCTGTGCCCCCTGCCGTCTACATCCCGCCGCCGACGGTGACGCCGACCTCCATTACGCCTCAGCAGGTGCCCACGCCGGCGAGCCTGCCCGCCCAGCCGGCCCCGCCAGCGGCCGAGCGGGTGCCGGCCCCGCCGCAAACACCGCCGACCCCTCCGGCCGTCGTCATCCCGGCGTCCGTCGCACCGGAGCCGGCCCGCCCGGCCGCGCGCTCGCAAACGGCGGTTCTTGCCGCACTCGCCGCCGCGCTGCCGAATGTCCGATGCAGCCTGTCCCATGCCGCGATCGGCACGGATGGGGCGGTCGTGCTGACCGCCGTCAGCGGCAAGGGGCGGCCAGAGGAGGACTTGCAGCACGCCGCCAGTGCCGCCGACCCCGCCGGCGTTGCCGCACAGATCCAGACGTTCGACGGCCCATACTGCCCGGCGCTCGACGTGCTACGCCCCTTCACCGACCCTGCCGGCCGCAACGCGCTCGACCTGGTGCAGGCCGGCGGCACGGTCAGCCTGCACGACAATGAGGTAATTGCGCTCCACGTGACGATGCCGAGTTTCGCCGGCTATCTGCAGGTGGCCTACCTCCAGCATGACGCGACGGTCTCCCCGCTCGTACCGGGGCCAGGCTACCCGGCGCAGACCTTCTCCGCGCGCGAGCCGATCGATCTCGGCAAGCCGCGATCCGACTTCGAGGGCTGGCATGTCGGCCCCCCATTCGGCACCGACATGATCGTCGCCGTGGCTAGTACCGCGCCGCTGTTCTCGCGTGCGCTGCCAGACTCGCAGCCGCTCGCCTCCTACCTGTCCACGCTGCAAACGGCGATCGATGCGTTGCGCCGGCGCGGTGGCAGCGCCGCCGCCGCGGCCCTGGTGCTGGATACGCGGCCAAGTCCCTGACGGCGCTACGGGGCAACCACCCAAAGGGCAGTCGTCGGTGGCTTTGTGCGTTGCACTAAGCACGCACGGGATAGCCTTCGAGACGGTTGAGGCTTTCGACTGGAGCACAGCGCTGATCGGGACGACGCTTAACCATACGGGCGGGGAACCTCGGCTTCTGGCATATGGCGGGCTCGGAGACCCGGCTGCACGCGCTGGTCTACTCGGTAGAAACCCGCTGTGTGCGTGTCATCAGCCTGCGAAAGGCAAGCAAAAAGGAGGTCCGGTTCTATGCGAGCGAAGGTTAGGATGCCGACCGATGACGAGGAGGCCGTCATCCAGCGCGGCATCGCCGCCGACCCCGACAACCCTGAACTCACGAGCGTTCAGGTGGCCGAGATGCGCCCGGCCGCCGGGGGACAAACCTGCGAAGGTGCTGGTGAGCGTCCGGGTGGCGCCTGACGTTCTGGCACGCTTGCGGGCGTCCAGCCCCGGCTGGCTTTAGGGACGACGAACTCTACGGACGCGCCGGCTCGATTTGCACTGGACCAGGCAGCGTGGGCGTGGCGCTGGTTTCGTTACGCAACCAGCAGGACGGCATGTTGGCTGCGAAGCTCTGCCGGATGTCTGACAGGCGGGCCGGTGCAATCCCAAGCTTCGCCACGTCGAAGAAGCGCGGATCGGGCGTGTGCATCATGTAGGCCTGCATCTCGTTGATCATCAGGTCTTCGATTGCCGGGTCGTAGCCATCCTCCGCCAGGTAGCTGCGGAACCGGGCGCGCTCCGTCTCCGTCAGCACGGTGTCCCAGATCGTGTGCACGTAGCGATTGTAGGTTGCATTGGTGAAATATTCGCCGTGGGCAAGCTCGTGATGCAGGATCACCGCGCGGGCAACGGCATCCACCTGGTTGGCGGCGTCGGCGCGGGGCAGGGTGATCAGCGCGCCGGCGCCGAACGGTTCGCTGCCGGCCCGAGCCATGATGCCGCGGAGCGCCTCCTCGTCGGGATCGAGCTTGATACCCTCCTTATCGGCGAGCTGAAAAAATCGCGCGATATCGGCGGCTCGATAATCGTGGCCGTAATAATACGTGTCGGGCGTGGTTCCGCTGGCCTGTATCGCGGCAGCCAGTTCGGCGTCGGTCAGCAAGCGGTCATGCGGCACGCCGGCCTTCTCGGCCCAGGCGGCGACCCGGTTGAGCATGCGGCCCTGCTCGGCCAGGGTTGGGAAATCCAGCACGACGATAGCGGAATTGGGCGCGAACCGGCGTAGCGTGAGCGCGCCCGGGCTCTCCACCTGCAGGTCTGCCTCGGTCGCGTCGGCAATCGGCGGCAGGCTGGTCGTGGCCGGCGAGTTGCGTAGCCACACGACGGCGCCGGACGCGCCCGCCACCAGCAGCAAGGCAGCGCTTAGCAAGGCCGGCACCAAGCCCCGGCGCTCCCTTTTCGGGCGCATGATGACGGTATCGTCCGGATTGCGCCGCATGCCCCGCTTCTGCGCCCTATTCCTTGCCTGAGCGTTAAGCGCCGAGGTTGATCACTTGGACACGGCGGTTGCGCGGTTCCGGCGTGTTCGCCTGCGTTTGAATCAGCAGCCCGTCCTCGCCCATCCCGACCGCTTCCAGACGGGACGGATCGATGTTGAACTTGGACACCAGAAAACTGACCACGGCTTCCGCGCGCCGCCCGGACAGGGATTTGTTCGCGTCGGGCGATCCTACGGTGTCGGTATGGCCCTCAATGCGGAAATGGTAGCTGCGCAGGGCGTCACTCGACAGCGCCCGCCCGAGTTCGGACAACGTGCGGACCGCGGCCGGGGTCAGCTCCGCCGAGTTGGTGGCGAACTGAACGGTTAGGTTCACGGACGGGGCTCCCCCCGGCGTAGGAGCGGACGCCACCGGCGATGCGGCCTTCGGCACGGCGGCGTGGGGAACGGCCGCAGTGCGCGGCTGGCTCGGTGGGGGCGCGTAGGCCGGGGCGGCGGGCGCCGGTTCGCTGCTGGGGGCGACCGGACGGATGCCGCGGGTGCCGCCCGTCATCCCGGCGCCAGGCCGCAGCGAGTTTATGATGGAGTCGGCCGATGGATTGCTTTGTGCGTGCCCCGCCATCGTCCAGGCCGGAACGAGCAGAGCCAGCAATCCGGCAGTGCGCAGCGAGAAGGAAGGCATGTCGGGTTCGCTCCGATTGTCGTTGCCGGATAGTGCCGTTTGGACCGGCGGTTGTCTAACCACCATCCTCTTTCGCGAGCGCATCGAGCGCCTGGGGCAGACCGGCCGGCGAGAACGGCAGCGCGATGGTGCGCCCCCCGCCATCGGCAAAGGTTATTCGCGCCGGCTCGATCCAGCCACGCACACGCCGCATCATCTCGTCGGTCATGGTGCCCTCCGCCATGCAGCCGCCGGGCAGGCAACGGCGCCAGGCCAGTGCGAGCACGGCCTGCTCGCCGTCATGCGCAGGAACCAGCGCGGGAGCGGCGGCAAAGGATACGCTGGGGGGCACCAGGATGGTGAGATGCAGCGGCTGCCCCTTTGCGACGCGGCCGATCGCGATTTGGGCCACCGTGTGGTCCTGGCTATTGATGCTCTGCGCCACCTCGCAGATTTGGGCGGTGGGGCTGGCGTGGCTGCAGCGCAGCGTCCAATCGGCGAAGGTCGCGGTGGTCTGCTGCGGGACGGCGGACGTCGCATTGGACGCCCCCGAGGCTGCTGTCGGCGGGGGCGGCGACGCTTGGCCGTGCGGCTGTGCCAGGGCCGTCGTGGCCGGGAGCAGCAGCGCTACCAGCGTGGCCGTCATCGGTCGCATCCGCATCGAACCTCCAAGTCCGCACGTGCTGCGCGGCGTCATCGCCCTATCATCGCGGCCAGCCGGCCGGCAAGCGCGTCTGCTTTGCGTGTTGCGTGCCGCCATCCACGGCCGCACTATCCATTTCGGTGGAGAAAGACGGAGCGATGGGACAACCGGCGGCCAGACTAGGTGACAAGGTGCTGCAGAGCGCACCCCACTGCCACGCGCCGATCCACCCCGCGGCGCTCGTGCCAACGCCAGTGCCGCACCCCGCTCTACCGCTGACCATCATTGTGGGCGCACCGACCGTGCTGATCGGCGGCCAGCCCGCCGCGCGGGTGATGGACATGACGCAGCCGTGCTTGCTGCCGGGTTGCGTGCCGGGCGGGCCGGGGATGATCGCGAAAGGCTCGGCCACTGTGCTGATCGCTGGCATGCCGGCGGCCCGGGTCGGGGACATGACCAGCCACTTGTCCTGTGTGGCGCCAATTCCCTCACCCACCGGCCAGATCATTCCACCCGGCTGCCCGACCGTCCTCATAGGCGGCTGAACGAGCCCCATGCGGCGGAGTCATTTCGCGGCCTGGGCGCCGCATTGCCCCGTCTGCGCCCGCAGCCGGGCCACGGCGCCCGCCCTCGGGCTGGCCGAAGGCGCCACCGAGGTTGGGGACGATGTGCTGTCCGGCATCCTGGTTTGTAGCGAGCCGTCGTGCCGCCACGAATACCCCATCGTGGATGCCATCCCCATCATCATGCCCGAGTTGCGCCGCCACCTGGGTGAGCGCGCGATCGAGCTGCTGCTGCGCGACGACCTCGACCCGGCGGTGCTGAGCCTGCTGGGGGATGCGCTCGGGCCCGATAGCTGGTTGGACGTCGTGCGCCAGGGCGTCTCGACCTATGCCTGGGACGCCTATGCCGACCTCGATCCCTCCGAGCCGGCCGGGGGTTTGCCGGCCGAGCCGCAGCCCGGTGCCGCCCGGCGGTGCCTCGAGGCGCTGCTCGCCCTGGCGGCCCCGGTACGGCCGGCGGGGCCGATGCTGGACGTCGGCTGCGGCGCCGGTCGGACGTGCTTCGACCTGGCCGCGTCCTCGGATGGCGCGCTGGTGCTCGGGGTGGACAGCAATCTGGCCTTGCTCCGTCTGGCCAGCCGCGTGGCGCGGACGGGCAGCGTCGCCTATGACCGCCGGCGCATTGGCACGGTGTATGACGACTGCCGCTTCGACGCCGATCTACCTGGACGCGAGCGGGTGGATTACTGGGCGTGCGATGCGTTGGCGCTGCCATTCGCGCCGGCGAAGGCGGGGTTGGTGCTGGCACTCAACGTCCTGGACTGTGTGGCCGATCCGCACGGGCTGCTCACCACCTTTGCCACACTCATTCGGCCCGGCGGCCTGCTGCTGCTCGCCACCCCGTTCGACTGGTCGACCCGGGCAACCCAGGTGGAGCGCTGGATCGGCGGCCACTCCCAGCGCGGCGCGGGGAACGGGGCGGCGGAAACGCTGCTGCTCGCGCTGCTGACCCCGGGGGCGCACCCGCTGGCAGTGGCTGGGCTTCAGGTGCTCAGCACCGCTGATTGTGCATGGCAGACACGTTTGCACGCGCGCTCCGCCGTAAGCTACCGTTCGCATCTGCTCGCCGCACGACGGGTCACGGATCCGGGCTCGCGCGAGGGGTAGACAATCGCAAGACCGAGCCGGTAAATCACGAGCGCCCAGGAATTAGTGAGATCGATGGTTCGTTACTTGTCCAGCAGGCGCGAACTCTGATGCCGCTTGACCCAGATGCGCCGCTCCCCGAGATCTCGCCGGACGAGCCCTGCGGGCCCAATCTCGAGTTCGATGCCGATTTCACGGAGTTCGAGCGCTTGTGCGTCGGCAAGCCGGAGCAGCAATACGGGTCGACCGTGGTGCCCGCGGAGGAGCCCGATTGGAAGCAGGTATTGCAAACCGGCTCGCAACTGCTGGAGCGCACGTACGACCTGCGGATCTTCGCCCAAATGGCGGTGGCGCGGCTGCAACGCGAGGGGATGCAGGGCTATGCGGCCGGCCTGCTGCTGACCCGCAAAGCGCTCGAGACACGGTGGGAGAGCGTGCACCCGCAGCTCGACCCGGAGGACGACAACGACCCGACATTGCGGGCGAATGCGCTGTTGGCGGTGGGGTCACCGCTCGGCGTGCTGCGGGTGTTGCGCAGCATACCGCTGGCCCGCTCGACCCGCGCCGGGGTGGTAACCTGGCGTGACATAGCGATCACCAACGGCGCGGTCGAGGTCGAGGTCGAGTACGAGAAAATGACCGAGGCGGTGATCTCGGCCGCTTTCCGCGAGACCGATGCGGCCGCACTCGGGACGCTTCGCCAAGCGGTGTCGTCGGCCATCGAGAGCTCGGCGGCAATCCCCGCCGCCTTCGACGCCGGATCCGGCTATGGTACGGGGCCGGATTTCACCGATCTGACCAAGCTGCTGCGCGACATCGCACACATGCTCGATCGCTATGCCGTCGCAGTTGGCCCCGAACCGGAGGCCGAGCCGGAGGCCGTCGTGGTGGATGCGAGTTTGTCGGGCGCGGTCACCGGCCCAGGCGCCGGGCCGGCGCCAGCCCGCGCCGTCAGCATCGCGACGCTTGGCCCGGTCACCAACCGACCCGACGCAATGCGCTTGCTCGACCTGGTAATTGAGTATTATGAGCGTAACGAGCCGTCGAGCCCTGTCCCGCTGCTGATCGCACGAGCGCGGCGCCTGGCGGACAAGGGTTTTATGGACCTGTTGCGAGATCTTGCGCCGGAGGGTGTGTCGCAAGCCGAACGGATCGCTGGAGAGAGCTAGACAGATGATCCCGGCTGCGTCACTTTCGTTTTAACCCAAAAACCTAGGGAGTTTGCGCCGTGGCGAAAGCGAGCAGTCAGAAGTTCATCGCCCGGAACCGGGCGCCAAGGGTTCAGATTGAATACGACGTAGAAACGTACGGCTCCGAAAAGAAGGTTCAATTGCCGTTCGTTGTTGGTGTGATGTCGGACCTGTCCGGCAAGCCCACCGAACCGCTGCCGCCGATCGCCGACCGCAAGATGCTCGAGATCGACATCGACAATTTCGACGACCGCATGAAGTCGATGAAGCCTCGGGTCGCCTTTACCGTGCCGAACACGCTGACCGGCGAAGGTAATCTCGCGGTGGACATCACCTTCAAGAGCATGGACGATTTCTCGCCCGCGGCGGTCGCCCGCAACGTCGACGCGCTGAACAAGCTGCTCGAGGCGCGGACGCAGCTATCCAACCTGATGACGTACATGGACGGCAAGTCCGGCGCCGAAGACCTGATTGCCAAGGTGCTGCAGAACCCGGCGTTGCTGGCGAGCCTCGCCGCGGCGCCGAAGCCCGCCAGCGAGAGCGGCTCGGGCGAGGGAGAATAAGCCATGTCGGGAACCGAGCTTACGGGCGGCCTGCCCTCGGCCGCTACGACCGAAACGGTGGAGATAAGCGATTTCGCCTCGCTGTTGAACCGCGAATTCAAGCCCAAGGGAGACCGCGCGCGCGATGCCGTGCAGGCGGCGATCCAGACGCTTGCCGAACAGGCGCTGGCAGCGACCAGCCTGATCTCGAACGACGCGCTGCGGTCGATCGAGGCGATGATCGGCGCGATCGACGCCAAGCTGACCGAGCAGGTCAACGCCATCATGCACCACGAGGACTTCCAGGCGTTGGAAGGGGCTTGGCGCGGCCTGTCCTACCTGGTGAACAACACCGAAACGGACGAGACGCTCAAGATCAAGGTGTTCAACGTTTCGAAGAAGGATCTTGGCCGGACGCTGAAGAAGTTCCGCGGCACCGCCTGGGACCAGAGCCCGATCTTCAAGAAGGTGTACGAGGAGGAGTTCGGCCAATTCGGCGGCGAGCCATTTGGATTGCTGGTCGGCGACTATTATTTCGACCATAGTCCGGCCGATACGCAGTTGCTCGGCGACATGGCACAGGTCGCTGCCGGCGCCCACGCGCCATTCATTGCCGCGGCGAATCCGACGGTGATGCAGCTCGAGACTTGGGACGAGTTGGCCAATCCGCGCGACCTCACCAAGATCTTTGGCACCCCCGAATACGCCGCTTGGCGTTCGCTGCGGGAGAGTGAGGATTCGCGTTATATCGGCCTGACCATGCCGCGTGTGCTCTCACGCTTGCCGTATGGCGCGAAGACCGAGGCGGTGGAGGAATTCGCCTTCGAGGAGGACACCGAGGGCGCCGACAGCGCAAAATACACCTGGATGAACTCGGCCTACGCCATGGCCACGAACATCACCCGCGCGTTCAAGCTGTATGGCTGGACAACGCAGATCCGTGGCGTGGAGAGCGGCGGTGCGGTGGAAGGGCTGCCGACGCACACCTTCCCATCCGACGACGGCGGCGTCGCCATGAAGTGTCCGACCGAGGTCGCGATTGCCGACAGGCGTGAGGCGGAACTGGCGAAGAACGGCTTCATGCCGTTGATCTACAAGAAGAACTCGGACTTCGCGGCCTTCATCGGTGCGCAATCGCTCCAAAAGCCGCAAGAATACGATGACCCGGCGGCGACCGCCAACGCGAACCTTGCCGCGCGCCTGCCGTACCTATTCGCGAGCTGCCGCTTCGCGCACTACCTGAAGTGCATGGTGCGCGACAAGATCGGTAGCTCAATGACCCAGGCGCAGCTGCAACGTTGGCTGCAGAGCTGGTTGAATATGTACGTCGATACCTCACCGGATACCTCCACGGAGGAGATGAAGGCGAGGCGTCCGCTTGCCGAGGGCATCGTTGAGGTGGTTCCTAATGAGGAAAATCCTGGCTACTATAGCGCCAAGTTCTTCCTTAAACCGCATTACCAGCTAGAGGGACTAACCGTTTCGCTGCGCCTCGTTTCCAAGCTGCCCGCTTAGAAGGCGAATTTCAAATAAACTAGTGAGAGGGAAGTAAAATGGCAGTCGACTCCTACATGTTGTTTCAAACTTATGACAGCAATTATCTCGCGGCCGAATCGCAAGTCGACTTCGGCAAGTCATCGTCCGATACCGTAGGCAAGCCGTTCCTCAGCCAGGCCGGAAAAGTATTCGAGGTCGATACGTTCAGCTTCGACATCGAGCAAACCATCAATATGAGCAGCCAGTCCTCCGGCGCCGGCGCGGGCAAGGTTCAGTTCAATCCCTTCAAGATCACCCGCAAGATCGACAAGGCGTCGTCTGCGCTGTACCTCATGGCGTGCCAGGGCAAGACCTTCAAGACCGTCAGCCTAGGCTTCCGCAAGGCGTCCGGCATCGAGGCGTCCGGCCTGTTCTTCCTGCGCTTCGACTTCCAGTTCGTTGCGGTCAAGACCATGAGTTGGTCCCACGGTGACGACTCACCGACCGAGGACGTGGAGTTGGAATACGGCGCGCTGGGTATCGTCTACGCCGTGCAGAACCAGGACGGCACGATGACGGCGCAGAACCCCGTCTCGTGGGACAAGATCAAGAATCTGGACAACTCCAGCACGATCAAGTAGCGGCGTGGCATGGTGGATCGCAGGCTGAGAGCCGGCGATGTCTGACGCACGAGCGCTGCTCACCGCCGGGGACCCCCGTGCGGCGTTCGAGCAGCTGAAACAGGAGGTCCGCAAGGCGCCGCGAGAGGTGACCTTGCGTACTTTCCTATTCCAGATGTTCTGCATCTTCGGTGAGTGGGACCGTGCGCTGACCCAGCTCACGGTCGCGGCCGATCTCGATGCGCTGGCACTGCCGATGGCTGAAACCTACCGCACCCTGATCCGCTGCGAGTTGCTGCGCGATAGCGTGTTCTCCGGCGCGCGCAGCCCGACTATATTCGGCCATCCGGAGGGCTGGGTGCCGCTGCTGCTCGAGGCGAACCGTGCGCTCGCCGCGGGGAAGTTGGCCGCCGCTGCCGAGTTGCGCGACGAAGTGTTCGACCAGGCCCCAAGCGTACCCGGTGCGGCGAACGGAACTTCGTTCGAGTGGATTGCCGACGCAGATCCGCGGCTCGGCCCGGTGCTGGAGGTCATCCTCGACGGCACATACTACTGGGTGCCGATGCATAATGTGGCCAAGCTCGAGATCGAGCCTCCCGTCGATTTGCGCGACCAAGTCTGGCTGCCCGCCAACTTCACGTGGACCAATGGCGGCCAGACCGTGGGGTTCATCCCCGCGCGTTATCCCGGGAGCGCCGCGGCCGACCCGGCCCTAGCCATGGGGCGGCGAACCGAGTTCCGCGAGCTGGGAGAGGGCGACTCGGCTTGGGCCCTGCCGCTCGGGCAGCGCATGTTCACCACAGGCGACACAGAAATCGCCTTGCTCGACCTGCGCAGCCTCGTGCTCGGTGAAGGCGCTTCCAGCCCGGCGGACGCGGTCTCGCCCGCTCCCTGAGATGGCGGAACTCAACCGCACCGAACGCCTGCAACCCTCTCTGCTGGACCGGTTGACCGACTTGGCGCCGACCAACAAGCGCGAGTCGCTCGACCAGCAGACCTTGACGATGCAGCAACTTCGCCGGGCCGTACTGCGCGATCTGGCCTGGCTGTTGAACGCGACCAATCTCGCCACGGCGGACGACCTTCCGGCGGGATCGCTTGTCGCCCGCAGCACGATCAATTTCGGCATCCCGGGTGTCGCCGGGTCAGGGGCCAACCGGCAGTCGGACGGGTTCGAGCGGGCGCTGGTGGACGCCATCCGCGCCTTCGAACCGCGCATCCGGGCCGAGACGGTCAAGGTCGTAGCACGCCCGATCGACCGGGAGCAGGGGCTGCCCGTCCTGGTGCTGGAGATCAGCGGCGAGCTGTGGGCGCAGCCGGTGCCGCAGCAACTGTTCCTGGAGACGTCGATCGAACTCGAAACGCGCATGGCCGTCCTGGTCGAAGCCAAGGCGCGCGGCTGATGGATCCGCGGCTGCTGCAGCTTTATGAGTCCGAACTCGCGTTCATGCGCGACATGGGCAGCGAGTTCGCCAGCGAATTCCCCAAGATCGCAGCCCGGCTAGGTTTGGCGTCGACCGAGGTCGCTGATCCGTACGTCGAGCGCCTGCTGGAAGGGTTCGCATTCCTGACCGCCCGCGTGCAGCTGAAAATGCAGGCGGAGTTCCCGACCTTCACGCAGTCCCTGCTGCAGATGGTCTACCCGCATTACTTGGCGCCGACCCCGGCGATGGCCGTCGTGCGATTCCAGCCGGACGCGACGTTGCGCGGCATGCCGGAGGGCGTGTTGCTGCCATCCGGCACCGAGCTGCGTAGCCTGCTGGGCACTGAGGACCAGACTAATTGCGAGTTCCGCACCGCCCATCCGGTGCAACTGCTCCCCATCGAGTTGAGCGAGGCCGAGTATATCGGCTCGGCCGCGGCCGTGGCGGCGCTTGGCTTGCCGGATCGCCGGGGGGTGAAGGCAGCGATCCGCCTGCGCCTGCGGGTCACCGGGGAGATGGCGTTCAACGCGCTGGCGCTCGAGCGGCTGGTGTTCTTCCTCGGCGGCGCGGCGGGCGCGCGGATGCGGCTGTACGAGCAGTTCGCCGCCAACGTTGCCCAGGTGCATGTGCGGCCGACCGTGCGCCCGGTGCCTTGGCAGGAGAGCTTGCCGCCCTCCGCAGTCCGCACGCTGGGCTTCAGCCCGGAGGAGGCGCTGTTGCCGCGGCTGCCGCAATCCTTCGACGGCTATCGGTTACTGCAGGAATACTACGCGATGCCGGAGCGCTTCCTGTTCATCGCCATCGAAGGGCTGGACCGGGCCGCGATCCGCTGCGCGACCGGCGAGCTTGAGATCGTGATCCTGCTCGATCGTGCCGACCCGGCGCTCGCCAGCGGCTTCAACACGGACCAGATGCAGCTGTTCTGCACCCCCGCGATCAACCTGTTCCCCCGGCGCAGCGATCGCATCAACCTCAGTGAGCGGGACGCCGAGCACCAAGTTGTCCCCGACCGTATGCGGCCGCTGGACTTCGAGGTGTTCGACGTCCGCGCGGTCGAGGGTTATGCCGGCGATGGCAGCCCCCCGCAACGTTTCCTGCCGTTCTACGCCATGAACGACCTCAGTCGCAGCCCTGGCCAGCGCAGCTACTACACGCTGCGCCGGCAGCCGCGACAGCTGTCCTCCCGCAGCCGGCAGCGCGGGCCGCGGTCCAGCTATCTGGGCCACGAACTGTTCATCACCCTGGTGGATGCCGAGAACACACCGGTGAAGCAGTCGCTGCGCCAACTCGGGCTGGACCTGCTGTGTACGAACCGTGACCTGCCGCTGTCGATGCCGGTGGGACGGCAGCAAACCGATTTCACGATCGTGGTGAGCGCACCCGTCAGTTCGGTGCGCTGCGTGGTGGGTCCGTCGGCACCGCAGCCGTGCCGGACTGACGGCAGCTACGCGTGGCGCTTTATCTCCCACCTCGGCCTCAATTACCTGAGCCTGACCGATACGGACGAGGGGCAAGGGGCCGCGGCTTTGCGCGAGCTGCTGCGGCTTTATGTGCCGTCCGGCGAAGGCGTGGCGGCGCGCCAGCTCGAAGGGCTGCTGAGCATTGCCGCGGAGACGGTCGTGCGCCGTATTCCCGGCAGCGGCCCTATGGCGGCCGGGCGCGGCTTGGGGCTGACGCTGACGATGGACGAGGCGCCGTTCGGCGGCAGCGGCGCTGTGCTGCTGGCAGCCGTGCTGGAGCGGTTCTTCGCCAAATACGTTTCCATCAACGGCTTCACCGAGACCGCGCTGCGCGTTTCGGAGCGGGGCGAGGTCATGCGGTGGCCGCTACGGCTCGGCACCAGGCCAGTGCTGTGACGGAAGGCATTCTTAGCCGGCTAGCGGAAGAGCCGCAGTCGGTCGACTTCTATCGCGCCATGCGTGAGTTGGAGGCGCTCGCCCCAGACAGCCCGCGATTCGGCCAGAGTGTGCGTCCGTCGCAGGACAGCGTTCGTTTGGGGCAGGAAGCCTCCGTCGAGTTCGCATCCGCCATGCTGGCCGGGTGGGAGCCGGGCGAGGAGGGGCGGCCGGACCGGTTGCTGGTGAATTTCTTCGGCCTGTTCGGACCGGACGGGCCCTTGCCGCTACACCTGACCGAATACGCCCGCGACCGGCTGCGCAACGAGCGCGACCCTACTTTCACGCGCTTTGCCGACCTCTTCCATCACCGGGTGCTCGGGTTGCTGTACCGCGCCTGGGCGGACGTGCGGCCCGCAATCAGTTTCGACCGCCCGGACACCGACCGCTTCGCGACATATACCGGGTCGCTGGCCGGCATCGGTATGGCCAGCCTGCGCGATCGCGACGCGATGCCGGACATGACGAAGCTGCATTTCGCCGGGCTGCTGGCCAACCAGACCCGGCATGCCGACGGGCTGGCAGCGATCCTGTCCTCGTTCTTCACCATGCCGGTGCAGGTTGAATCTTTCGTGGGTTCGTGGCTGACCTTGCCGCCGCAGGACCACACCCGCCTCGCAGGGCCCCGTGACGCGGCCACGATCGGCGCCGGCGCACTACTGGGCGCGCGGGTCTGGAGCCGCACGCACAAGATCCGCCTGGTGTTCGGTCCGCTATCGCTCGAGGAATACGAGCGCCTGTTGCCCGGCGGCGACAGCTTCCACAAGCTCGTCCCGATCGTTCGCAATTACGCGGGGGATCTGCTGGCCTGGGATGTGCAGTTCGTGCTGCGGCGGGACGAGGTGCCGGATACGCGGCTCGGCAAGCAGGGCAGGCTTGGTTGGACCACCTGGCTTAAACCCCGTCGATCGTTGCAGGATGCGGCAGACTTGCGGCTCGAGGCCGGGAGCGACAGCATGGCCCGGCAGACCGATCGCGGAACGAACCAAAAAGTAAGGGAGCTGACATGACGGAGATCAGTCGCGCCACGCTGTTCGGCAAGTTGAACCCGGTCGGCTACCGCGCCGTGGAAGGTGCCACGGTGTTCTGCAAGCTGCGGGGCAATCCGTATGTCGAGTTGGTGCACTGGATGCACCAGCTTCTGCAGCAGCCGGATTCGGACCTGCACCGCATCATCCGCCATTTTGAGCTCGACGCCTCCCGCCTGGCCGCGGACCTACCGGCGGCGCTGGACCGGCTACCCCGTGGTGCCACTTCGATCTCCGACTTCTCGCCGCACATCGAGGAGATCATCGAGCGGGGCTGGGTGTTGGCGACGCTGATGTTCGGCGAGCAGAAGGTCCGCACCGGTCACCTGCTGCTGGGGGGCATGCGCACGCCCGGGCTGCGCAGTGTGCTGAGCGGGATCAGCAAGCAGTTCGACCGGGTGAAGGCGGAAGCATTGGCGGACGATTTTGCCAAGATCGTCGCCGGGTCACCCGAGGATGGGCTGGCGGCAACGGACGGGAGTGCGGCGCCGGGCGAGACCAGCGAGGCGATGGCGCCGGCCGCGATGGGCAAGGGCGAGGCGCTCAAGAAGTTTGCCGTCGACCTGACCGAGCGGGCGCGCAACGGCGAACTGGACCCGATCGTCGGCCGCGACACGGAGATCCGCCAGGTGGTGGACGTGCTGATGCGCCGCCGCCAGAACAACCCGATCCTCACCGGCGAGGCGGGCGTGGGCAAGACGGCCGTCGTGGAGGGCTTCGCCCACCGCATCGTCGCCGGTGACGTGCCGCCGGCGCTGAAAGATGTGAGCCTGCTGACGCTCGACATCGGCCTGCTGCAGGCGGGCGCGAGCATGAAGGGCGAGTTCGAGAACCGATTGCGCCAGGTGATCGAGGAAGTGCAGTCCTCCCCCAAGCCGATCATTTTGTTCATCGACGAGGCGCACACGCTGATCGGGGCCGGTGGCGCCGCAGGGACGGGGGATGCGGCTAACCTACTGAAGCCGGCGCTGGCCCGCGGCACGCTGCGCACGATCGCGGCGACCACCTGGGCCGAATACAAGAAGTATTTCGAGAAGGACCCGGCGCTCACCCGGCGATTCCAGGTCGTGCAGGTGGAGGAGCCGTCGGAGACGAAGGCCATCCTAATGATGCGCGGCATCGCCCTGCCGCTCGAGAAACATCACCGGGTGCAGATCCTGGACGAGGCGATCGAGGCGGCGGTGCGGCTGTCCCATCGCTACATCCCGGCCCGGCAGCTACCGGACAAGTCGGTGAGCCTGCTGGATACGGCGGCAGCCCGCGTTGCCGTCAGTCAGCACGCGGTGCCCGCCGCGGTGGACGATTGCCGCCGCCGCATCCAGGGGCTGGAGACGGAGCTGGCGATCATCGGGCGCGAGGGTGCCGTCGGCATCGATGTGGTGGCCCGTAAGGCTGCGGCCGAGGACGCACTGGCGACGCAGAAGGCGGCCCTCGTCGGGTTCGAAGAGCGCTGGCAGTCCGAGAAGGCGCTGGTCGACCAACTGCTGGAGAAGCGCGCGGCCCTGCGCGACGGTAGCGCCGCGGACCCGGCGGCCACTTTGGCCGAGGTGCGCGCGCTGCAAACACAGTTGGCCGAGCATCAGGGCGAGACACCGCTGATCCTGCCGAGCGTGGACGAGAATGCGGTGGCCGCCGTCGTTGGCGACTGGACGGGCATTCCCGTCGGCCGGATGGTGAAGAACGAGGTGCAAGCCGTCCTGACTCTGCCCGAGACGCTGGGCCGCCGCATCATCGGCCAGGCGCACGCGCTCGAACTGATCAGCAAGCGGGTGCAGACGGCGCGGGCCGGGCTCGACAACCCGTCCAAGCCGATCGGCGTGTTCATGCTGTGCGGCCCCTCCGGCGTCGGCAAGACGGAGACAGCGCTGGCCTTGGCCGAGGCGCTTTATGGCGGCGAGCAGAACGTCATCACGATCAACATGAGCGAGTTCCAGGAGGCGCATACCGTCTCCACCCTGAAGGGTGCGCCCCCGGGTTACGTCGGCTACGGCGAGGGTGGCGTGCTGACGGAGGCGGTGCGGCGCAAGCCTTACTCCGTCGTGCTGCTGGACGAGGTGGAGAAGGCGCACCCGGATGTTCATGAGATTTTCTTCCAGGTGTTCGACAAGGGCGTCATGGAGGACGGCGAGGGCCGCCTGATCGACTTCAAGAACACGCTGATCCTGCTCACCTCCAACGTCGGCACGTCGCTGATGATGGGGATGTGTGCCGACCCCGAGCTGATGCCGGAGCCCGACGACATCGCCAAGGCGTTGCGCGAGCCGTTGCTGAAAGTGTTCCCGCCGGCGCTGCTCGGGCGGTTGCTGGTGATCCCGTACTACCCGCTGAGCGATACGGTGATGAAGGACATCATCCGCCTGCAACTCAACCGCGTGGTGTCGCGCATCGGCGAGCGGCACAAGGTGGTGATGACGTATGACGATGCCGCGGTGGACCTGATTGCCAGCCGCTGCAACGAGCCGGAGAGTGGCGGGCGGATGATCGACGCGATCCTGACCAACACGATGCTGCCGGCGCTGAGCATGGCATTCCTAACGCGCATGCTGGAGGGCGGCGAGATCCGCACGGTGCGCGTGGGCGCCACCGAAAACGAGTTCGCCTACGCCTACGAGTGAGATTTATCTTTCAGCCTCAAACGTAGGGTGGGCTGCTCGCAGCCCACCGGCCGCAGCAAGGTGGTGGGCTACGAGTAGCCCACCCGACGCCTTATCGCCTTTGGGAAACCCCAAACTGGTCAGACGAGCGTCTTGGCCAGGTTGGACAGCGTTGTCGTGACCGTGTTGCGGATCGTCAGCGGCACGAACGGGTTCGCGTCTAGGTCCAAGATCAGCTTCTCGCTCATCGCGTAGGTCAGGTATTTCTTCAGCACCGCCCGCGCCTCGGCGATGAGAGGGGCGCGCTGCTGCGGATCGGCGGCATCTTCCAGTTGGTCCAGCACCGCCATGAGGCTGTCGTCGAAAGTCTCGAGCACGGGGGCGACCGTGGATTGAAATTTCGCGTCGATCTCGGCCGCGAAGGGCTGCCCGGCATAGGTCTTGGCGAGCTCGTCGCGCAGCCGTTCCACGTCCGCTTCGACCATGCGCTGGGCACCGCCCCATGCGATGCGGGACTGGGTGGCTATGGTAGCCGCGCTAGCAGGGGTGGCGCTCGCGGGGGCAGCCGGCGGCTTACCCTCCAACGCGATCTTCAGCTGGTTGAGCGCCGTGGCGGCATAGACCAGGTTGCCGGTCTTGAGATTGACGTTCGCGTCGCTGGCAAATTTCATGAGCGCGGCCTTCCGCTCCGCGTCCTGCCCGGCGGCGGCGGGAATCTGCGTGGCGAGTGTTGCCAACAGCTTGGACAGCGCCGCGACCTGCGCCGCCTTCTCCGCCGGGGTTGGACCGGCTGGCGGCGGCGGCGGCGCGGGGGGCGGCGGCACGCCAGTGCTTGCCGCAGCCACAGCCGAAGCAGGGGCTGCGGGCTGGGGGGTGGCCGAAGCCGCTAATTCGTCCGCTTCCTCGTGTGCCTCGATGGACGAACCATCATCCAACACCAGCACGACCTTGGTGAAACCGGTGCCCTTCAGCGTCTTGGTCAGCCGTTTCGCCATCCCGGCAACGGGGCGGTTCAGCGTAATCTTCACCAGGTTCGGATTGTCGTCCACATCGACGAAGGCGGTGCCCCAACGCAGGTTCTTGGCGTCCGGAAACTCGGCCTTCAACATGCTCTCGCACGCTTTGCCCGTCTTGGTCCGGTGCATCATCAGCAAGCCGAGCCCCGCGTTGTCGCCCAGCCCGATGGCGCAATTCACCGGCTCGCTCTTCGAGCGCATCAACAACTTCTTCATATCGGCCTTCTGCATGCCGGTATTCATGTTGACTGCCATGGCGATACTCCCTGGACGATGCTAACCCGAGCCGACGTCGTTCGGCTAGATCCGCGCGCGTTGTCGCAGAGGCGATCACGTGCCTATCATTGCTGCAGCGAAGCAACGGGACACACGGGGCTGGGAATGAATTACGAGGTGAGCTTCGGCCGGATGACCCGGCCGCAGGCGAAAGGGGCAGGTGCGTCGCGGTTCCGACTAGCGGTGCTTGGCGATTTTTCCGGGCGTGCGAACGCCGGCAAGCTCGAGACCGGCGCCGCCCTGGCCCGGCGCAAGCCGATCGCCGTGGACGTGGACAACCTGGACGACGTGCTAGCGCGAATGGCACTGAAGCTGTCGCTCACGCTGGGCGATGAAGGCGAGACTGTCGTTGTCCCGGTGGCCAGTCTGGATGACTTCCACCCTGATCAGCTGGTGGAGAACGTGGAGCTGTTTGGCACCCTGCTGCAGCTGCGCCGGGATCTGTCGAGTAAAACCGGCTTTGCGCGCGCCTCGAAGGAGGTCCTGTCCTGGAGCGGCGAGGAGGCTCTGCCGCCACCGCCGCCCTCCGCCCGTGGTGCCACTGTCGCAACCGACTTGAAGCTGTCCGATTTCGCACGGCTGACCGGGCGCAAGGCGCCGGCGGCTGTGGAGGCGTCGGCCGACGACCTGGTGCGACGCCTGGTTGGCCCGTTCGTGCAGCCAGCCCGCGACGCCCAAGCGGACAAGCTGATCGCCCGCGTGGATGCAGCCCTGTCCGCCGCCATGCGCCGGGTGCTGCACCATCCGGATTTCCAGTCTGCCGAGGCGCTGTGGCGCGGCGTGGACCTGCTGGTGCGCCGGGTCGAGACGGGCGCGCGAATGCAGATCGTGCTGTACGACGTGTCCGCCGAGGAGCTGTCCGCCGACCTTGCCGCGTCCGATGCAATCGAGCAGAGCGGGTTGTATGGTCTGCTCGTCGAACAGCCGGCGCTCGATGCGGACCAGGGGGCGTTCTCCGCCGCCATCGGCCTGTATGGGTTCGAGTTGTCGCCGCCGCACGCAGACCTGCTCGGACGGCTCGCGCAGGTCGCCGCTTCTGGGCAGGTGCCGTTTATTGCCAGCATCGATCCGGATGCGTTGCAGACCCCTATGCACGACCAGAACCTGTTGATCCGGCAGGCCTGGGAGGCGCTGATGGCGCTGCCGGCCGCTGCTTACCTAGGGCTGGCGACGCCACGCTTCCTGCTGCGGATGCCGTACGGGAAAAAGAGCGACCCGATCGACGCCTTTGCCTTCGAGGAGTTTACCCGGGAGGCGGGCCTGTCCGGCATGCTGTGGGGTAACCCGTCGTTGGCGGTCGGTTTGTCGCTGGCGCAGGGCTGGGCCAAGGCGGGAGCCAAGATGGTGCCCGGTGCGGTCAGCGTAATCGGCGACATGCCATACTACGTCTACACCGCGCCGGACGGCGACCAGGTGGCGCTACCTTGCACCGAGCGGCTGTATGGTGAGCGGCAGACGGCGGCCGCTTTGCGCTACAATGTCATGCCGGTGGTCAGCTTGCGGGGGCGCCCGGAAATCCGCCTGGCCGGCGCCGCCTCGCTCGCCGGTACACCCATCGCGGGACCCTGGAAACAGGCCGTGCTCGCACCTGCTGCGGTCCCGCCAGCCGCCACAGCTCCGGCGCCAGACATGCCCGAACTAGCCGCGCCTGAGCCTGATGCAGAGCCGGAGGATGCTGCGCCGGCCAGCGAGGCGGATGCCGCACCGGTCGACGATCTGGATGCGCTGCTGGCCAGCCTGAGCGCACAGCCGCCGCCAGCGGCCGAGGGCGAGACGGAGGTCGACCTCGATGCGCTATTGGCGTCGCTTTGAGCGTCAGTCGGCCGTGGATGGCAGCGTGACGAACTCGATCCGGTTCGCGTCGTTCGGCTTGGCTGGCTCGGCGGTCGCGTGTGTCAGCAACGCCGCGTCGGCGCCGGCTCGCACCAGGGCGGCCGCTACCAGCATCCCGCGCAGGCGCTGCAGGTCGGCCAGCCCGGGCGTTGGGTCCGCTGGTGCGAACTGCCGCAGCATCAGCGTGTGCCCGGCCATTCGGTCGGCCAGCCCGGCGAGCAGCTGTTCCGCATCCGCGTCCACCATGGCGGACCAGGGCGCGAAGGTGATTGCAGGACCCTCCAGCGTCGCCCGGATGCGGCGCACGATCGCCGGGTTGATCATCCAGGGGACTGGATTTTCCTCCTCGCCCGCGCCGTTGCGCGCGGCCCACAGGGCAAGCGCCTCGTCGGTCGTGGCGCAGGTCACGAAGCTGATCGTAACGGATGCGGGAAGCATGTTGCGCATCAGGTCGTCCATGTGCCGAATGCCCTCCACGAGCCATGTGGTTCCGCCGCACTCGGCTAGTATGATGTCCGCCATGGATGCCCCCCGCTCGCATTTTCGCCGAGGTTACGAAGCCGCGTCTCTCCGTGGCAAATTTGCGCAACAGAGATCAGGGCCGAGCCCGGCAGGACTTACCCGCTAGATGGGGTGGGAAAACCGGATCGTCTGGGGCGAGGGCCTGTTCCTGCAGCCGCAACACCTGCAGCAGCAGGAGCGCTACTTCGACCGCCTGGTGCGGACCAGCACCGGGCCGTTGCGGCCGTTCGCCTGGGGACTGACGCAGCTCGAACTGGACAAGGATCTGCTGACACTCGGCAAGTTCGCTCTGCGCAGCGCGGCGGGCATCCTGCCGGACGGCACCCCGTTCGACATCCCGGATCAGGACGGCCACCCCCGCGCGATCGATCTGCCGGAGGCGGTGCGCAACGCCACCATCTACCTCATGCTGCCGACCCGGCAGCCCGGCGCCGTGGAGTCGGCCGGCCCCGAGCATGTCGAGACGGTTGCGCGCTACCTCACCGACGAGCACGACGCGGTGGACAGCAATGCGGGTTACCAATCCACCGCGACGCTGCCTGTCGGCAAGCTGCGGCTGCGCTACGCAATCGAAGGCGAGGCGCGGGCCGGGTTCGCGTCCATCGGCCTTGTGCGGGTCGTCGAGGTGCGGGCGGACCGCAGCGTGGTGCTGGATGACAGCTACATACCGCCCGTGCTGGCGATCGAGCCGTCCGGCGTGCTGTCCGGCTTCATCAACCAGCTCGAGGGGCTGATCCACCACCGCGCCGAAGCGCTGGCGGGCCGTGTATCCGAAACGGCAACACGAGGCGCCGCCGAGATGGCGGACTTCCTGCTGCTGCAGACCTGCAACCGCTACGAGCCGCTGCTGACGCACTTGTCTTCAATTGTGTCGCAGCTGCATCCGGAGACGTTCTACGGCGTCGCCGTCAGTCTCGCGGGGGAGCTCGCGACGTTCACCGAAACCCGTAAGCGCCCCGTGGTATTCCCGCGCTACCGGCATGACGACTTGCACGCGACGTTCCGCCCAGTGATGGCGGCGCTGCGCCAGGCGCTGTCCGCGGTGCTGGAGCAGACGGCGGTGGCCATCGCCCTGCAGGAGCGCAAGTTCGGTATCCGCGTGGGCCCGATCCTGGACCGCACCCTGACGACCGATGCCACCTGGGTGTTGGCGGTGAAGGCGCAGGTGCCGGGCGAGACATTACGGCGCGGCTTCCCGAACCAGGTGAAGATCGGCCCCGTGGAGAACATCCGCGAGCTGATCAACGTGGCGTTGCCGGGTATCGCCGTTCGCGCTCTCCCCGTCGCACCGCGGCAGCTGCCGTATTATGCGGGTACCACCTATTTCGAGCTGGACCGCAGCGGGCCGTATTGGGCCGCGCTGTCACGATCCGGCGGCATTGCCATCCACGTTACCGGCGATATTCCCGGGCTGGAGATGGAGTGCTGGGCCATCCGGGGTTAGCGAGCGATGTCTGACAGCGATACTCCCGATCCCTACGTCACACTGACGGTCACGCCGGACACGGGGCTGAGCCTGGTGCTGGATGCGATGCGGGCGACCGAGGAATTAGGCCGCCCCTTCCTCATCGAGTTGGACGTGAGCAGCGCCACCGCCAAGGGCGACCTGCACGCCATTCTCGGCAGCGTCGCCACCGTGAAGCTGACGCATCCGACCAAAGACACGCGCTACTACAACGGCATCGTGGCTCGGATGACCTACAATGGCCTGACCGGCGGCGCATACCGCTACCGGATGGAGCTGCGCCCCTGGATCTGGCTGCTGTCGCAGGAGCAGGATTGTTGCATCTTCAGCAGCAAATCACCCTGGGGCATCATGACGGGCCTGTTCCGCGACCAGGGATTCAGCGACTTCGCCGACAAGCGGCAGAACTCCGCCGGCGACACCACGCTCGACTACTGCGTGCAATACCGGGAGAGCACGTTCCACTTCGTCACGCGGCTGATGGAGCAGTACGGCATCTATTATTACGTGACGCACGCCGACGGCTCGCACACGATCAATTTCGCCGACGACCCGAACAGCCACACCTCGGTCGGCAGTGCCATGCCCTACCGCTATGACGAGACGCGGTGGAAATCCACGGAAGATTTCGTCTGGGACTGGTCGGCTGAGGCGCAGATCCAGCCCGGTGCGTTCACCTACCGCGAATATAATTTCACCACGCCCAAGGCCGACCTGACGGCTAAGTCGATCATTGCCGGCGGCCATACCTATGGCTCTAGCGAGGTATACGACTACCCGGGGTTGTACGACGTCGCGGCGGACGGCACGACGCTGGCGCAGATCCAGATGCAGGACCTGAACTCGCGCCGGCTGTTCTACGGCGGCACCAGCAACGCACGCAGCCTGGGCGCGGGTGTGAAATTCACACTCTCCGGTTTCCCTGACGACGCGATCAACCAGGATTACCTGGTCACCCACAGTGTCTGCACGATCACCGCCGACGAGACCCGGTCGCAGAAATCCGACGACCTCCGCGACACCTTCACGTGCGTGCTGCGCGCCGTGCCGGGCACGCGGCAGTTCCGCCTGCCGCATCTCACCCCGCGGCCGGTGATCCGTGGCCCGCAGACGGCAAAAGTCACGGGCGAGGCCGGGCAGGAGATCACCACCGACCAGTATGGCCGCATCAAGGTGAAGTTCCCGTGGGACCGCAGCGCGGTGCAGGACGAGAACAGCTCGTGCTGGATCCGCGTGGCGCAGATCTGGGCGGGCACGGCCTGGGGGGCGATGTTCATCCCGCGCATCGGGCAGGAGGTCGTCGTCGAGTTCATGGAGGGCAACCCGGATCGTCCCCTGGTCACCGGCCAAGTCTACAATGCGGACATGACTGTTCCCTACACCCTGCCGGACAACAAGACCCGCTCGACCATCAAGTCCAACAGCAGCATGGGCGGCGGCGGCTTCAACGAGCTGCGGTTCGAGGACAAGAAGGGCTCGGAGGAGGTCTTCTTCCAGGCGCAGAAGGACTACAATGCCACCGTGCTGAACAACCAGACGGTGACGATCACGAACGACTTCACGACCACGGTAAAGAACGGCAACCGTGCGACGACCGTGTCCACCGGCAACGATACGCTGACCGTGAGCCAAGGGGACCGCAAGGTCACCGTCTCGACCGGGGGGGACACGCTCACGGTGAGCCAGGGCGACCACACGATTTCGGTGAGCGCAGGCAAGAGCAGCATCACGGCCGCCCAGTCCATCACGCTCTCGGTCGGCAGCAACAGCATCAAGATCGATACGTCCGGCATCACGCTGAGCGGAGTGAAGATCGCGGCCACGGCCGACACGTCGTTCGAGGCGTCGGGGCTGACGGCCAAGGTCAGCGGCTCCACCGAGTTGCAGCTGAGCGGCGGCGCCACCGCCTCACTGACCGGCGCACTGGTGAAGATCAATTGAGCGGAGCCGCTGCCGACCAGTACGATGCCGATTTCACGGTGCTGCTGGAGCGCAGTGTGGCCGCGCCCGCCGCATCCGTGCCGGACACTTTGCCCGACTGGGTGCTGGTCGCAGTCGAGACTTTGGCTGCCTTGTCCGCCAGCTATCCCCATTGCAGCAGTCCCAGCCCTGGGCTGACGGCGGAGGGACTGGTTGCCGAACTCGACCTGCTGATTTCAGACCAGGTGCGGCGCATCCTGCACCATCCCGAGTTCCAGGCGCTCGAGGCGGCTTGGCGCGGGCTGCACTATCTAGTGCGAATGACCGATTCGGATACGATGCTGAAAATTCGCGCCATGGATATCGGCAAACGCGAGCTGACCCGCACGCTGCGCAAGTTCCGCGGCACCGCTTGGGATCAAAGCCCGCTGTTCCGCAAGATCTACGAGGAGGAGTACGGCCAGCTGGGCGGTGAGCCGTATGGCGTGCTGGTCGGCGACTACCAGTTCGATCACCATCCGGAAGATGTGCAGTGCCTTGGGGACATGGCTAAGATCGCTGCCGCGTCGCATGCACCGTTCCTGACCGGCGCCGCCCCAAGCGTGATGCAGATGACGAGCTGGCGCGAACTGGCCAACCCGCGGGACCTGACGCGCATCTTCCAGACGCCTGAATACGCGGCCTGGCGCTCCATGCGGGCCGATGAGGACACGCGCTACATCGGCCTGTGCATGCCGCATTTTCTGGGCCGCCTGCCGTACGGCATCGGGAGCGACCCGCTCGACGATTTCGCGTTCGAGGAGGCGGCGGATGGGGCAGACTCGACCGGCTTCCTATGGATCAATGCCGCCTACGCGCTGACGGCCAACATCACCCGCGCGTTCTCGCTGTATGGCTGGTGCACGCGCATCCGCGGCATCGAGACCGGCGGCATCGTGGACGGGCTGCTGGCCCATAGCTTTCCCTCGGCAGACGGCGACGTGGACCGGCGTTGCGTGACCGAAGTGTCGCTCAGTGAGCGGCGTGAGGCCGAGCTGTCCCGCAGCGGTTTCATCCCGTTATTGCACCGTAAGAACACCGACTTCGCCGCCTTCGTCAGCGCCCAATCGCTGCAGCAGCCCGCAACCTATGCCGACCCGGCGGCCACTGCCAACGCCGTGCTGTCGGCGCGGCTACCCTATCTGTTCGCGAGCTGCCGGTTCGCGCAGTATTTGAAGTGCATGGTGCGCGACAAAATCGGCTCGACCATGACGCAGCCGCAGTTGCAAACTTGGCTGCTCGAGTGGCTGCTGAACTACATCGACGGCTCGCCCACCACATCGTCGGAAGAGTGGAAGGCGGCCCATCCGCTTGAGGAGGCCGATGTCGTGCTCGAGCGGCGGGATGACGCGCCGGGCCAGTTCGAGGCGCGATTCTACCTGCGGCCGCATTACCAGCTCGAGGGCATGAGCGTGGCCTTGCGACTGGTCTCACGCGTGCCGTCCGGCTAACCGGCGAGGAGGGGTCATGGCCGAAGCCAGGAATGACGTAATCATGTGCCTGTTCAAGGACTCGACCGCGCTCGACGCTGAGTCCACGTCCCAGATCGTCGCCACGGACAAGATGACGCAAGGCACTTTTCAGGCCGGCAAGTTCTTCGAGATCGAATCGTTCTCGCTCGCGCTCAGGCTCAGGGACGACGACAAGGCCGAGACGGGTGCCGTTAGCGGGCGAAGCTACGAGGCGTGGCGTGCGGCGACAACCGACACGCAGGCGAAAGGCAAGCAGCTGTTCTACGTGCTGCCGGAAGAACTGACCGTGGTACGCGATCTGGATAAGGCATCGCCGGCCTTACTGCAGTGCTGCCTGACGGGTGACCTCCTGAAGCGGGCAGTGCTGGTCAAACGGGGGCGCAACAGCGTTGGCGACCTGACCGGCTTCATGAAGATGGAGTTCAACGACCTGCGTGTGCGTTCGGTCGATTGGTCGGACGGTGACACGGTCCGCGAGACCTGCAAGTTCAAGTTCGCCAAGTTCACCGTGACCTATGTGGTCCGCAAGGTGGACGGGTCCACGCTGTCGTCGGTGAATGCCACATGGGCTGCCCAAGGCGAGAACAGCTGAGATGGCCGACGCGAGCACCGATATCCTGATGACGGTCACCGGCCCCTCCGCACAGATGCGGACGGACAGCCGGGTCGCGTTCGACAGCCTGCAAGGTTCAGGGAGCCTGACGAACGGGTTCTTCGAGCACTTCATCTTCGAACTGAAAGAATTCAGTTTCGCGGTCGGTGCGAAATCCTCCCTAGGCGGGTCCGAGAAGGAGAAGAAGGCGCGCGAGCTCGCCGAGCAAGCTGCCAAGGCGCAGCCAGGTGTGGTGCTGCCAGTGGTCGCCGCCCCGATTCACACCATCGGTCCGGCCGAGGCCGCGCGGGAGGCCGGCAAGAACGACACGCCGGACATGCAGCCGATCGAGTTCACCCGGCTGATGGACGCCGCCTCCACCTTGCTGATGGCGGCGCTGGTTGGGTGCACGACGCTGCCGTCGGTCAGCATCGTCAAGCGCAAGGCTGCTGGGACGGCCAATGGCGGCGAGGCCTATCTCCGCCTCGACTTCACCGAAGTGCTGCTGATCGGGCTGGACTGGAAGGAGAGCGGTGACGTGGTGGAGGAGACCGGCACCTTCATCTATCGCAAGCTGAAAATCAGCTATCGGCCGCAGTCCCAGGGCGGATCGCTGCAACCCGCGGTCACCGCCAACTGGGCAATGAAGTCGTGAGGCAGCGCGGCGCGGACGTGCTTGCCTTGACCGCAATCCCGTTCGATGGTGCAGCCGGCTTCGGCGCTGCCACGGCCACCGTCCATTCAAATCGGGGCTAAGGGCCATGCCGCTCGTTCTTACCCTGCACAAGGCGCGCGACCCGGCTAACCGGCAGCGGGAGAGCCGCACGCTGGAAACCGGCAGCCTGTCCATCGGCCGCGGCCCCGGCAACGATTGGGTGCTGCAGGACCCGGCGCAATTTCTGTCCAAGACGCACTGCGTGGTGAGCGCCACCCGGACCGGCTACATCCTGACGGACCGGAGCAGCAACGGTGTGTTCCTCAACGGCTCCAAGCAGCGCGTGGAGCGGGACGGGGACGCGGCGATCCGCGACGGCGACGAGTTCACCATGGGCGACTACCTCGTCCGGGTCAGCGAGGTGGACAGCATCACCAGTCGCTCGGTGAGCGCCAGCGCCGCTTCGGACCCGCGCGGCGCGGTGCCGGAGCTCGAGCGGGACGACCCGTTCGGCCTGGACGAGTTCCTGGCCCCCCGACCGCTGCCGACTGCAGCTCCGCCGCCACCCCCGCCACGGGCCGCGCCGCGCATGGACCCGTTCGCCGACCCGCGTTCGTCCACCCGGGACGACCCGTTCGGCGACGATCCGCACGACCTGCTGGGTGCTCCGCCGCCTGCCGCCCGTCCGTTCGGCGACCCGGCGCCGCGTGCCGTCAGTCCCGGCACGCGCGACCCGTTCGATGTGCGTGACGAGAAGGTGCGCGATGCGTTCGGCGAGGACGACGACCTGTTCAGTGGCGCCAAGCCCGCCGTGTCCTGGCAAGGTCCGTCCCAGCCGGACAACGTGGACGCGTCGGCACAGGCGTTCATTCCGCCAAAGGCGATCGCAACCCCCAACATGGACGATTGGGACGATCTGCTGGGAGACGAGCCGCCGGGTATGCCGTCGCTCGCCGCACCTCCCGCTGCCCAACCACCGCCCCCGCAAGCCGTCGTACCACAGCCGGTGCCGCCACCGATCCCGCAACCACCAGCACCCATGCCGGCACAAGAGGCGGTTTTCGCACCGGCCGGGCCGGGCGAGGCGGCGCGCTTGGTTGCCGCCTTCCTCGACGGCGCCGGCGTGCCGAAGCTAGACGTGTCGGACCAGGACCCGGAGGCTTATTTCCGGATGGTGGGCGAGTTGTTCGCGACCATGGTGGAGAGCCTGCGCGACGTGCTGATGTCCCGCGCCGCCGTGAAGGGCGAGTTCGGCGTCGATCAGACGATGCTGCGCCCGAAGGACAACAACGCGCTGAAATTCTCCGTAACCCCGGCCGATGCGGTGGGGGCGCTGCTGCAACCAGGCCGCCCCGGCTACATGCCGCCGCTGCGTGCCGCGAAGGAAGCGTTCGACGACGTGCGCATCCACCAGTTGGCCGTGATGGCGGGGGTGCAGGCGGCGTTGTTCAACCTGCTCAAGACCTTCGACCCGGCGGCGCTGGAAGCCCGGCTCGAGAAAGGCTCGATGATCGCAAACATCATGCCCGGCGCGCGCCGTTCCAAGCTATGGGAGGCGTTCTGCGCCAAATACAAGGACATTGCGCGTGACGCGGACAGTGACTTCCAGGCCGTATTCGGCGAGGAGTTCGCCCGCGCCTATAACAAGCAGACGCAATCGAAATAGCGTCCAGCCACGGGTGGTTGGATACGGGGAACACGGGGTGTCCGGTTCGTGTTATTGCGATATCGAAGTAAAAATACTGTCATGCCAGGGCTTGACCCTGGTATCCACGGGGTGGGGTTGGTGACGTCAGACAAGTGCTTGGCAGTATCGCATGAAAACGCCGAAGCTGGTGCTTGCGGAGCCCCGTGGATACCAGGGTCAAGCCCTGGCATGACGGGTGGAGGGGCGGGGGCATGACCAAGGGTTTCGCAGTCGCCGCAATCACGGCGCTCGCCGTTCTGGCAGGGTGCGGCTCGCCGCCGCCGCCAGTACCGCCGACGCTGGTCAACGCTACGATCAGCGCCGGGCCGGATGTCAATGCCGGGCCGAACGGGGCAGCGGCGCCGGTTGCGGTGCGGATCTATCAACTGGTCTCACCGGCCGGTTTCGCCGGCGCGCAATTCTTCCCGCTATTCAACGGCGACGCCGCGGTGCTGAAAGATGACCTCGTCAAGCGCGACGACCTGTTGCTTGCCCCCGGCCAGTCCACGACGCTCGCGCTGAAACCGGAGGACCGGGCACACGCGATCGGCGTGTTCGCGGCCTACCGGGATTACGAACACGTCGATTGGCGGGCTATGGCGGACATCCCGGCGCATCAGACCAGCACGTTGACGGTGACCGCCGGCAAAGCCGGGGTGACGGCCAAGATCGAAGCCGTGAAACCGGCGAAGTAAAGGGGAATGGTGCGGCCATGAGTGACGACCCGTTCGCCGACCTGCCAGAGGCGGACCGCACCGTCATCCGCCCCCGTCCCGGTGGCCGTGCACCGGGGGCTGGCTCGGCGCGGGCGATGGGCGGGGCGGCCAGCGCCGTGGCCAGCAGCGTCGTCCCGCGCGGGTTGGGGCAGGACCTGCCGCTCATCGGCATCAACCCGCTGGTCAAGGCTGCCTCGCCGCTCCTGGCCGCCATCATCCGCCTGCGCGGCCTGGTGCAACACCCCGATCCGGACGGACTGCGCCGCAGCATGGCGACGGCCGTGCGCGAGTTCGAGCAGCGCGCGCTGCAGACGGGGCTCGACAGCAAAAGCCTGCGGGCCGGGCGCTACGCCCTGTGTGCGACGATCGACGACATGGTGCTCAGCACGCCGTGGGGCAGCCACAGCGCCTGGACCGCGCAGAGCCTCACCAGCCTGTTCCATAACGAGGTGCTGGGTGGCGAGCGCTTCTTCGACATCCTCGGCCAGATGGAGTCCGAGCTAGGCCGCTACGGCGAGGTGGTCGAGCTGATGTATCTCTGCCTGTCGCTGGGGTTCGAGGGCCGCTACCGAGTCATGCCCCGCGGCGCCGCCAGCCTGGCAGAGTTCCGCGACAGCCTGTTCCGCACCCTGCGGCAGCGCCGGCCCGAGTTCGAGCGCGAGCTATCGCCGCATTGGCGCGGGGTTGGCGCCGGCTACAATCCGCTGCGGCGGCGCTTGCCGGTCTGGATCATCGGCGGCGCGGCATTGGCCCTAGCGGCGCTGATCTATCTCGGGTTCGACCTGCTGCTGGGCAGCGCGTCGGACACGACGTTCGCCCGCCTGGCCGGCTTGCCGCCCACCGGCCCCGTGATGATCGCCCGCGCCGCCCCCGTGCCGCCGCCTGCCCCCAGTGCCGCGCCGATGGCCCCCAGCAATACCGCCGCCCGGCTGCACACATTTCTCGCCCCCGAGATCGCCCAGCATTTGGTCGAAGTGCTCGAGGACCCGCAGGCCGTCACCGTGCGTATCGCCAATCGCAACATGTTCGGCTCTGGCCTCGCGACGCTGAACTCCGGCTATGGACCGTTGCTGGACCGCATCGGCACCGCCCTGCAGGACGAGCCCGGCAAGATCCTGGTCGTCGGCCATACCGATAATCAGCCGATCCGCACCGCGCGGTTCCCCTCCAACTGGCAGTTGTCGTCGGCGCGGGCGGAGACGGTGGCGGCGGCGATCCGCACCAAGCTGTCCGACCCCGGCCGGGTTCGGGCCGAGGGCCACGCCGATACCGAGCCGCTCGCGCCGAACACCACCCCCGAGGGGCGCCAGGCGAACCGCCGCACCGAGATCGTGCTTATCAAGCCGCCCGCCGCACCATGATGAGCAGGGCGATTGCCGCGTCGGTTCCTCCCCTGCGCAGCGGGGGAGGTGGCGGCGAAGCCGACGGAGGGGGCGCCCGGACGGTGCCCCCAGCCCCCTCCACCATGCTTCGCATGGTTCCCCTCCCCCGCTTCGCAGGGGAGGAACGCCAAATACCGCTGCCCCCGATGACGAGGACGCCATGAAGAAGCTCGCCGCCGTCCTGCTGTCGCCGTGGGTGCTCTACGGCGTGGCTCTGATCGTGTTCGCCGCGCTCGTCTGGATCTTCGGTCCGGCCCTCGGCGGCGGCGGCTACTATCCGCTGGAACCGGCGCTACCCCGGCTCGTGCTGATCGGCTTTGTCGTTTTCCTGTATGTCGCCATCAACCTGCGCCGCACGCTGCGGGCCCGCGCCCGCGAACGCGCGCTGATCCAGGCCATGGCCAAGCCCGAGCCAGAGGCCGATCCGGACGCGATCGCCACGGGTGAGGAGTTGGCCCTCGTGGGCGAGCGTCTGCGCGACGCGCTGACCACGCTGCGCGGTTCCAAGAAGCGCGGCGTATTCGGCGCGACCTACCTGTACGACCTGCCGTGGTACATGTTCATCGGCCCGCCCGGCGCCGGCAAGACCACCGCACTGGTGCATTCCGGGCTGAAATTCCCGCTCGCCGATGCAAAGGGGCCCACCGCAGTGCAGGGGGTCGGCGGCACCCGCAACTGCGACTGGTGGTTCACCGACGAGGCGGTGCTGATCGACACCGCCGGCCGCTACACGACCCAGGACAGCCGCGAGGCGGTGGACAGCGCGGCGTGGCAAGGCTTCCTCAAGCTGCTCAAGACCTACCGCACGCGCCAGCCGATCAACGGCGTCATCGTCGCCATCAGCCTCTCGGACCTGGCGATCCTGCCGGAAGACGAGCGGGCCGGCCACGCGCGCGCCATCAAGGCCCGCATCCGCGAGCTGCACACGCAGTTTGCCGTGCGGTTTCCGATTTATGTGCTGTTCACCAAATGCGACCTGATTGCCGGGTTCAGCGAGTTCTTCGGCAACCTCGGCAAGGAGGAGCGCGACCAGGTCTGGGGGATGACCTTCCCGCTCGACGAGGGCAAGGAGGAGGGCGGCGCCGTCGCGCACTTCACCGAGGAGTTCGACCTGCTGGTCGACCGGCTGAACGATCGCCTGGTCGAACGCATGCAGGCGGAGCCAGACATCGGTGCACGCAGCCTGATCTATGGTTTCCCGCAGCAATTCGCCTCGGTGCGGGACGTCGCGGCCGACTTCCTGGATGAGATCTTCCGGCCCTCCCGGCTCGAGACCCGGCCCCTGCTACGTGGCGTGTACTTCACCTCGGGAACCCAGAACGGCACGCCGATCGACCGCCTGATGGGGGCGATCTCCGGCCAATTCGGCCTTTCGCGCCAGGCGGTGACGGCGTTCAGCGGCGCCGGACGATCCTATTTCCTGCAGCGCGCGATCAAGGACGTGGCGTTTGCCGAGGCGGGCGTGGTCTCGGTGGACAAGAAGCTCGAGCGGCGGCACACGCTGTTGCAGCGCGGAGCCTACGCAGTGGCGGCGGCTTTCCTGGTGCTGGTGACGGCCGCATGGGCGACCAGCTACGCCACCAACACCGCGCTGATCGGGGTCGAGAACACGCAGGCCGACCAGTATGGGGCGCAATACGCGGCCTTGGTGAAACGCGGGCCGGGCGACACCGACCTGCCGGCGTTGCTGCCAGCGCTCGCGACCTTGCGCTCGCTGCCCGGCGGCTACGCGGACCGCGAGCACACCCCGGGGCTGCTAGCCAGCTTCGGGCTGTATCAAGGCTACAAGCTGGGCCAGCAGGCGAATGCGGCCTATTACCGGGCGCTGAACAGCCTGCTGCTGCCCCGTCTGCTGGCCCGGCTCGAGGGGCAGATCCAGGGCCACCTGAACAACACCGACTTCCTGTATCAGGCGCTAAAGGTCTACCTCATCCTGGGCCGCAACGGTCCGCTCGATCCGGGGCTGGTGCAGCAATGGATGGACGCCGATTTCGTCGGCAGCTTTCCAGGCGTTACCAACAACGACATCCGGCAGGCGCTCAGCCAACACGTCTCCGCCCTGCTGGAGCGCCCGCTGGAGCCGATCCCGCTCAATGGCCCGCTGATCGACCAGGTGCGCGGCGTCCTGCGGCAGACCCCGTTGGCCCGGCGCAGCTACGCACGCATCCTGGCCAGCGAGGAGGCACAGGGCCTTCCCACTTGGCGCTACTCAGAACACGCCGGTGCTGCGTCCGGCGGCGTGCTGCTGCTGCGGTCGGGCAGGTCGCTCGATACCGGGGTGGACGGCATCTACACCTATGCCGGCTATCACGACACTTTCGCCAAGCTGCTGCCGGACGTGACGCAGGATGTGGCCGAGGATAGCTGGGTGCTCGGCCGGCAGGACCGGGTGGCGAGCGACGGCGCCCAGATCGCGCAGCTGCGCAAGGACGTGTTGGGCCTCTATCTCGACGATTACGTGCGCCGGTGGGACACGGCGATCGCGGATGTGCAGGTCAAGCCGTTCAAGACCATGAGCGACGGCCTGGACGAGATGAACACGCTGTCCGGGCCGAATTCTCCTCTGCGCGCCGTCTTCCAAGCGTTCGATGCGGAAACGCAACTCGTCCAGGTCACCCAGGGCGACAAGCTGGGTGCGAACTCGGCCAAGCTCGCCGCAACCGAGGCACAGCGGGAGGCCCTCACCAAGACGAGCGCGCGGGAACGCCGTATCGCGCTGATGCTGGGCGCCACGCTCGCGCCGGGTGCCGTGGTGGTCGACCCGGCGCAACGCGTGAACGACCACTTCAAGTGGCTGCACGACTTCGTCGGCACGCCAGAGCGTCCGGGCGGACTGGAGGCCGTGCTGACCAAGATGGCGCAGATCTACACCAGCTTCAGCCAGGTCGCCGCCTCCCCCAATGCGGCGCAGGCACTGTTGGGCGCCGCGTCGTCCAACAGCGGCGGCAGCCTGTCCGCTCAGCTGGACACGCTGGGCAACTCGATGCCCGGGCCGGTGCAGGCGATGGTCAAAACCGTTTCGCAGAGCAGCAGCACCGTCACGAGCAGCGGTGCCAAACAGCAGATCGAGGATTCCTGGGCCACCAAGGTTCTGCCGCTGTGCCAGGCGGCGCTGACCGATCGCTATCCGCTGGTGGCCAGCAGCACGAACGACGTGCCGATGGATGACTTCATCAAGTTGATGGCGCCCGGCGGGCTGATCGCGCAGTTCTTCGACGACACGCTCAAGCCGTTCGTGGACACGACGCAGAAGCCATGGAAGTGGAACGGCGCCGACAACAACCAATTGGGACTGTCGCCGAACACCCTGCAGCAGTTCCAACTCGCCGCCGACATCCGCAACGCGCTGTTCCCAGCTGGCGGCAGCACGGTGGCACTGCGCTTTACCATCGCGCCCGTGACGCTCGACCCGGGAGTTGGCCAGGTCGATCTTGACGTCGACGGACAGGATCTAACGTATGCGCATGGCCCGGTGCAGCCGATGCGCATGCAATGGCCGGGCACGGGCGGCCGCAACGAGGTGCGGCTGACGTTCAGCCCAGTCAGCGGTGCCAGTTCCTCGGTGACCAAGGGCGGCCCTTGGGCGATTTTCCGTCTGCTCGACAGCGGCAAGTCCAGCAGCGTGCAGACCGACCAGGTGACCTACGGTTTCACGGGGGCTGGCGGCAACGCGTCGTTCCTGATTACGGCGGGTAGCGTGATCAACGCTTTCACCTTGCCGGCGCTGCACCAGTTCCGCTGTCCCGCGACGCTATAGCCCGGCCGACCGCCCCGGCATCACAGGTGTGACCGCAGGGCGAGGTGCGGATCGGCGAAGGCCCGATGGCGGTCATCGCGCGCGTCAGCGCCAGCACCGGCGCGGCCACTGTGAGCAGGTCGAGCTCCTCACGCGGCGGCGGCTGCCAGCGCATCTGATCGGGCACGATCTTCTGGGCCTGCTCGATGATGTCGGCGTTGACTAACTGCGATGGGTTGGCCTCATGCAGGGGCATCCCGACCAGGTTGCCGTCCTCCATCCGAATGTTTTCTGGCAACATCGCCTGCACGGCGGCGGCCTTGCGTTCCAATGCGCGCTTGACCCGCTCGAACGGGACAGTCCGGGGATCGGCGCCGAAACTGCTGCGGAGCCGGGCGACGGCGCTGAGCCTGGAAATGGTTCGCAGCACCAGCACCGGGTCCTCCAGCGGCGGTAGCGCGATGGCGCGCAGCTTGCGCACGAGTTGGGCCAAGGCGTCCGTGTCCGCCGGGTCGATTTCCGTCAGCCCGGCCACCGCGACCAACGGTGCCAATGCGCGCAGCTTGCGGATCAGGGGACGCCAGGGGGCGACGGGCGGAGTTTCGGCAACCTCCTGCTCGTTGCCGATCACGTTGTTGACGACGGCGTCATGAACGGCCTCGATCTGGTCGTTGTAGAGCGCCACCTGCTCCCATGGCCGGTCGTCCGCCAAAGCCTCGAGGATCGGCGTGCGCCGGTTCAATGTCGCGACGATGCGGGTCAGCTTGGATGCAGCTTCGGGGTCGGTCAGGTCGAGTTGCAGCTCGTCCTGGGTAGTACGGTAGGTCTGCACCAGGTTGACCAGCACGCCGAGTGCTTCGGGCGGCATCGGCGGGTCCGGCAGGTCGACATCCATCCAGTCCGGGTCCGGCTCCCATGCCCGTGCCGGAAGCAAACGACTCGATAGCCATTCGTGGATTGCGGGCATCACAGGGTCCTGGTCGAGGTCCTGGGCATTGTCCTCGACCGCGGTGTCCGGCTGGTTATCCCGTGCCAGCGCTTCGACGGCCTGGGCGCAGAAACACCCCATTTCGGTCTCCCCCGCACCTTGGCTCAGGCTAGCAGAGCCGCTTCCATGCTGGAAGGCGAACGGAATGCGCTGGTCAAGCGCGGAACGATCGTTGCAGGATGGTTTGCGAGTGGTGTGGGGAGCAGCATGGGCGCGCGCGTTCATTCGGTTGCGTGCAGCCATGTCGGCCTTGTGCGTAAGCACAACGAGGATTCCTTCTTAGACCGCAGCGATATCGGTCTGTGGGTCGTAGCCGACGGCATGGGCGGGATGACGGCAGGCGACGTGGCCAGCCGCGCCATCGTTGCTTCGCTGAACGAGATCGCGGAGGGGCTCGACGGGGCCGCGCTGCTGCACGAGGTGCGCACCCGCCTGAACGAGGTCAACGCGGCGCTGCGGACGCTTGCGACCCGGCGTGGCGCGTCTGTCGTCATCGGTAGCACCGTGGTCGGCCTGATTATTCGCAGCGGCCATTTCGCCTGCCTCTGGGCCGGGGACAGCCGCATCTACCGCTATCGCGCCGGCGAACTGGACCGGCTGACGCGAGACCATAGCCTGGTGCAGGACATGGTGGATTCCGGACTGCTGAACCCTGCCGATGCCGAGGCCCACCCCAATGCCAGCGTGATCCAGCGGGCTGTGGGGGTGGCGGACGAACTTCAGCTGGACGGCGTACATGCACGCGTCGAGCCCGGTGATTTGTTTCTCCTGTGCAGCGACGGGCTGACCCGCATGGTGAGCGACGAGGAGCTGGAGTCCGAACTCGGCCGCGGCCCGATCGACGTGGTGAGCGAGGCGCTGCTGGCCCTCGTGCTGCAGCGCGGTGCGAAGGACAACGTGACGATCGTCCTGGTCGCCACCCCGCAATGAACATGGAGCAGCAACTCGTCCCCGGGCGGACATGCGGGTCCTGCAACGTGTGCTGCATTGCACTGACGATCGACGACCCGGCGTTGCGCAAGCCCCAGGGCTACCGCTGCCACAACGCCCAGCCGGACAATGGCTGCGGGATCTATGCAACTCGGCCGCACACCTGCCGCGCGTTCTACTGCGGCTGGCGACTGCTGCGCTGGGTGCGCGACACGCTGCGGCCGGACCAAACGGACGTGCTGGTGCAGCTGATCCAGGAGACTGACGGCCACGCTGTGCTCGACTTCAGCGTGGCTTTCACGCTGCTGACCGTAGCCGGACTGGAGGCTGACGGGCTCGCCGAGTCGATCGCGGCATCGGTCGCAGCCAATATCCGGACCTACCTCGTCATTCCGGGGCCGCCCGGTTACACGAGCTCGCAGGCCCAGGTGAACGAAATGCTGGGGGACGCGGTCCGTGCGCGGGACAAGGCAGAGGTTCTCGCCCTGCTGCGCGAGTCGTACGCGATCGGAAACAAGGGGCCGCGCGCGAAGATCGTCCTAAGGGGGTAGCGCGGTGGCAGGGGTGAGCTGGTCGAAGCCGTAATTGTGCATCACCCATTTCAGCTTGTAGCCGTATTGCGGATCCGTCGCGTACACCCCCGTCAGCGCGTCGGCGAACGCGTCCGGGTTGGCGGCCTGCGCCATCGCGGGCAGGTAAACCTTATTGGTCGCGAGCAGCCGTCCATGCAGGTCGAACGCCTCGGCCAGGCTATCGAATTTGCGAAACCGGGCGGTGATCGCGATGGCCTGACCGTCCACCACCTCGTGCGTGCCACTGTCCACGCCCGCTTGACCGGCCGCCGCCTTGATGCCGAACGGGTTGTTGCTGTCGGCCGGCATCGCTGCGCCCCATGCGCTCTCGATTGCCCATTGTGCCACTGTGACGGGGGCCGGGACTTTCCAGCGTTGTTGCGAGGCCTGGGCGGCGGTCGCCACGTCGGGGGGCACTTTGCCGACGTGGCCGTAGCGCGGCGGCGGCTTGTTTGCGTCCGAGACGAGCGGGCGGGCGGCGAGCGAGTAGTACGTGGCGCTTCCCGGGTCGATCCGGCCGGAGGGCGGGTTCATGCCCAGCACCACCGCTTGATACGCTTCGATCGCCAGGATGAATCCGGGGTCGGCGTCGCCCGTCACCGGCAGGAAGGTGTGCGGCCGCGGCAGCCGGTCGTTCAACAGCGACTGAACGACGAACACGTCGCCCGGCTTGTTTGCCCCATCCTGCCCGACCGAGGCGAAAATCGGTGGCGCGACCCGCCCGAGCTCGTCCGTGCTGAGAATTGTGGTGGATGGCGCCAGGCCCAAAAAAAGCTGTCCCTAAAGTCCGAATTCGGCGGCTGTCGCCTGTTCCAACGTTCCCAAAAGTGATGCTATGCCACAAGGGGTAAACCAAGCGCCTGGTATAGGCCTGACGGGAGGCGAGACTGGACGGTTCGGAGTGTTGCCCGGCCAGTCTTGCGTGTATGGCCAGCCCTAAGCGCGGAACATGAGCGGCTCAGCCTCGGCCGAGCCCCCCGGGCTGATTGCCCTCGCGATGCCGCTGCTCCAGTTGATGGGCCGGCTGCGCACCATGGCGAGCCAGCCGGACCCGGCCGCCTTGCGTGAGGGCGTCGATACCGAGTTGAACCGTTTCGCGACCCGGGCCGAGGCGGGCGGCATCCCTGCCGACCAATGGGCCCGTGCCCAGTATGCGCTGTGTGCCGGGCTCGACGACCTAGTGTTGACGACGCCCTGGGGGGCCAAGTCCGCCTGGGCTCGGCATACTTTGGTGGCGCAGTTCCAACCGTCGATCGGCCCGGGCCGCTTCTTCGCGCTGTTGCGGCAGGCGGAGGAGAAGATCGCGCAGTTCCGGCCCGTGCTCGAGCTGATGTACCTATGCCTCGCACTGGGCGTGATGGACGAATACCGCACTGCGCCGGATGGTGCGGCCGCTGTGCAACGCATCCGGGCCAAGGCTGGTGCCGCACTGGCAGCCGGCGTACCCGCATCCCCACCCGCTTTGGCTGCCCGGTGGCAGGGGGTGGACGCGCCGTTCAAGCCGGGCCGCCGCCGCTTGCCGGTCTGGGTGGCAGCGAGCGCGGGATTGGCGGTGCTGGCGGGGCTGTATGTGCTGCTCAGCTTGCACCTCAACGAGCAGTCGGACGCGCTGTTCGCCCGCATGCTGGCCGCCCCCCCCGCCCATATGCCCGTGGTTACGCGCCAGCCGGTGGCCACGCCGCCACCGCCCGAACCGCCCGCGGCAGAGCCGACCTTAGCCGACCGGCTGCGCACCCAACTGGCGGATGCCAAGGCGGTGGAGATCGTCGGCACTGCCACCACGCCCGTGCTCCGCATTCGGCAGCGCGCCTTATTCCCCGGCGTGTCGGCGGTGCCCGGGCCGGATGCGCACAAGCTGCTGAGCGAGATCGCGCCGGTGCTGCAGAACCAGCAGGGGCGCGTGCGCGTCGTGGGCTACACCGACAACCGCCCGGTGCACACCGTGCTGTTCCCCTCCGCCTTCCAGCTTACCGCCGCCCAAGCCCAGGCGGTGCGGACGGAGTTGGTGCGGGCAGGCGTGAATGCCGCCCGCATCGAGGCAGAGGGCCGGGCCGGCGCCGACCCGGTCGCCGGCAATGCGACCGCCGAGGACAGGGAGCGCAACCGCCGGGTCGAGATCGTGCTGGAGCCGGCCGAAAGCGTGACCCAATGAGGCGCATCCTGTTTTCCCGCTGGCTGCAAACCTTGCTTGGCACGGTGCTGCTCGGCGGGCTGGTGTGGGGATTCGGCCCGCTGTGGCCTCCGCTGGAGCCGTTGCTGCCGCGGGCACTGGTCGTGCAGGGAATGCTGGTCGTCTGGGCGCTCGCGAATGCCCTGCTCGACGCGCGGCGCCGATCGCGTGAGACGGCGCTTGCATCGGGCCTGACCGAGTCTGCGACCGGCGAGGAAGCCGCGGCGGTCGGGGCCACGTTGACCAAGGCGCTGGCGTTGCTGAAGCAGGGCAGCCGGCGCGGGACGCTGGCCGAGTTGCCGTGGTACGCCATCATCGGCCCCCCCGGCGCTGGGAAGACCACGGCGCTGCTGAACGCCGGGCTGACCTTTACCTTGGCGGAGCAGATGGGTCAGGCCGCAATCTCCGGCGTCGGCGGCACGCGGCTGTGCGAATGGTGGTTCACCGACCGCGCCGTGCTGATCGACACCGCCGGGCGCTACACCACGCAAGACTCCGACGCGGCCGTGGACAAGGCGGGGTGGGACGCCTTCCTCGCGCTGCTCAAGCGCACCCGGCCGCGCCAGCCGCTCAACGGAGTGATCGTGGCGCTGGCCTTGCCTGACGTGGTGCAGGCGCCCGCCGCCGAGCGGGAGGCCCATGCTGCCTCGGTCAGCCGGCGCATTGCCGAGTTGCAAGCGCGGTTCGGCCTGCGCATCCCGGTGTACGCCCTGTTTACCAAGGCCGACCTGGTCACCGGGTTCACCGAGTTTTTCGACGGGCTGGATCGTGACGCGAGGGACCAGGTCTGGGGCGAAACCTTCCCACTCGCCGAGCGCGGCCCGGCGCTGGCCGACCGCATGGGCTCCGCCTTCAAGGAGTGGGTGCGCCGGCTGAACGAGACCATGCTGCCCCGGCTGCAGGCCGAGCACCGGGTCGATCGCGCGGGCCCAATCGCCGGCTTCCCGACGCAGTTCGCCAGCCTGGAAAAGCCCCTCAGCAGCTTCGTCACGGCGGCGTTCCCCGCCCCGTCCACCCTGCTGCGCGGCGTGTATTTCGCCTCCGGCACGCAGGAGGGCACGCCGATCGACCGGCTGACCGGGGTTATGGCGCGGGCGTTCGGCATCGATCAGGCAAGGGCGGCGGCGTTGCGCCCGGAAAGCGGCCGGTCCTACTTCCTCGGCCGCCTGCTGCGGGACGTCATTTTCGGCGAGGCCATGCTGGTGCGCGAGCCGCCGGGCGCCGTTCGCCGACGGATGCTGCTGCGAGTAGCGGCGTTCGCGGTGATCCTGCTGGCTGTCGTTGGCACGGCGGCGACGATGTTCGTCAGCTACCGCAACGCCGGGCAGGACGTCGCCGACATGGCGGCGGCGCTGCAGGGCTACGAGACGCGGGCGGCCGGCGCTGCACTAGACCCGGTTTCCGAAGGGGACCTCCGCCCATTGGCCGGATTGCTGGACCAGGCGCAGGCGCTTCCGGGGGCGCTGACGGCACCAGCCGCCGGTTTCGGCATGGGGCAGGCCACGAAGCTCAACGCCGCCGCCGCGCAGGTCTACCGCGACGGGCTGGTCTACGGGCTGCTGCCCCGCCTGGTGTGGCGGATCGAGACGCAGATCCGCGGCAATTTGGCTCGTCCCGAAACCCTCTATGGCCTGACCCGGCTATACCTGATGCTGGGCGGCGCCGGCCCGTTGAGCCCGGCGCAGGTGCGAAGCTGGATGGCGGACGATCTGTTGGTCGCCTATCCCGCGTCGGAGGACGAGGGCCTTCGTACCGGCCTGCTGCGCCACCTGGACCGGCTGCTGGCCGAGCCGCTGCCCCCCGTCACGCTGGACACGGCCCTGGTTGCGGCGGCGCGGGCTGGGATCAGCCGCGTGCCCCTGGCCGAGCGCGTGTATGCCACGATCCGCTCGTCTGCCCCGGCGGCCGCCCTGCCGATCTGGCGCCCGTTCGACCAGTTGGGGCTGGCGGGGGTCCAGGTGTTCACGCGCGCTTCCGGCAAGCCGATGACGGACGGGATCGCCGGGTTGTTCACCAGCCAGGGATTCAGCACCGTGCTGGTGCCGTCGCTCGCCTCCGCATCGCAGCGCGTCGCGGCTGAGGCATGGGTGACCGGCCGCCACACCGACTTCGCACCGGCCGAGCTGCAGGCGCTGGAGATCGCGGTGAACTCGCTTTACGCCGCCGATCTCACCGCGCAGTGGGATGCGATGCTTGCGGACCTGAACATCGATCCAAGCCCCACGATCGGGCAGGCGGCGCAATCCCTCTATATCCTGGCCTCGCCGGAATCGCCGCTACGGGTCCTGCTGCACTCGGTTGCATTGCAGCTACAGTTGAAGGCGGCAGGGCCGGCGAGCGGGCCGATTTTGCAGGCCGTGCAGCATTTCCAACCGCTGATCGATCTCGGCACCGGCGATGGGTCGTCGCTGGAGCGCTCGCTGCGGCTGGTCGCCGACGTGCAGCAGCAATTGGCCAAGATCGCGGCCTTCCCGATCGGCACCCCGCTGCCGCCGGGCGGGGACGACATCGGGGCCGCGGTCGCCGCCGATGCGGCCCGGCAGCCACAGCCGCTCGCCCGCTGGCTCGCCGCAGTGGCCGCGAGCGCACAGGCATTGCGCACCGGCAATGCCCGCAGCCAGGTGGTGATCACCTACAACGCGCCCGGCGGCCCGGCACAGGCTTGCGAGGCGGCGGTGGCCGGCCATTATCCGTTCGCCGCCGGCGGGACGCCTTTGCCACTGGCCGATTTCGCCCGCGTGTTCGGCCCCGGTGGCGCGCTGGACGCTTTCCTGAACACGCAGTTCAAACCGTTCGTGGACATGGGGGCCAAGCCCTGGAAACCGCAGGCCGGTGCGCCGCTGTCACAGGCCGACGCCGCCCAATTCCAGCGCGCCCACGCCATCCGCGATGCGTTCTTCCCGGCCGGTCAGGCAGCGCCGTCCATCTCGTTCGAGGTGGCGCCGAACGGCACGAGCCCAAAGCGGCTTGTGACACTGGACATCGGTGGCACCAGCATCGAGGCAGGGCGCGGTCCGGCCCACACCACCGCCGTGACCTGGCCCGCGCAGGACCCGGCGGCGACCGCCAGCTTATCCGCCGATCCGTCCTCGCCGCCGCTGCCGCTGACCGAGAGCGGGCCTTGGGCGATGTTCCGCCTGTTCGCCCGCGGCAGCTTGCAGCCTTCGCCGAAGCCGGGCCGGCAGCTTCTAAGTTTTGCCAGCAGCGGCGTGCCCATCGGTTTCGAGCTTCGGCCGGGGGGCACGGAGAACCCTTTCACGCCGGGTCTATTCACCGACTTCCGCTGTCCGGTCGTGCAATGACCGCCGCGTTCGGCTTCTTCGGCAAAATCCCGGACCGGGGGGATTTCATTCGCCACAGCTTGCCGAAAAGCTTCCTGGCGCCGCTGGATGCCTGGTGGCAGCGGGTCCTGCCCGGCAGCCGCACCGTGCTAGGCGACGCATGGTCCGACGCTTGGATGGAGGCGCCGGTGTGGCGGTTCGCCTTTGCCCCCGGCGTTTGCGGCCCCGCCGCCGCCGGGTTGTGGATGCCAAGCACGGACAAGGCTGGCCGGCTGTTCCCGCTGACCTTCGCCGTCACCGCTGCCGGCTGGGCCGACGTCGCCCCCTATGGAGCGTTCCTGGACGCGGCGGAGCAGGCGGGACTGCGCGCGCTCGAGGACACGGCCACCCCCGAAGCGATCACCGCCGCCCTGGTCGCGGCGGCGACCCCGGGTGGCGACATGATTCCGGCGCCTCCGCCGGGCACCGCGCTCTGGTGGACGACCGGCAGTCCGCGCGTGCAACCCACACGGCTGAGCACGACGGGCCTGCCAAACAGTCTTCAGTTCGCCGCAATGCTTGACGAGGCCGGCGCGTTACAATCGGGCCATCGCTGAACGGGGTCAAAGCGCCATGTTGCTCACCGCGGTAACCCGGCTGCTGGACGAGGAGGAGATCGTCGAGGCGTTCGTAAGGCACCATGCGGCGTTCGTGCAGTCGCACATCTTCCTCGACAACGGCAGTAGCGACCGCAGCCTGGACATTCTCGCCGCATTGCAACGCGATGGCTTCCGGCTGTCGGTTTACCGCAATGCTTCGCCGGTCTTTGTGGAGCCGATCTACAACACCGCCCTGAAGGATCTGGCGCTTGCGGGAGCGGCGGACTGGGTCGTCTTCTTGGACTGCGACGAGTTCATCGACGATCGAGGCACGATGTCCGGATTAGGCGCTGCCTTAGCAGGCGTGGCCGCTGGAGTGGCCTCCGTTCGAGTGCCGTTGGTCACGTACGTTGCGCCATCCGAAGCGAGCGCCGGGCCAGCAAATTGTGTGGAGCGGTTGGTGCTCCGGCCGGTTCACGAGAATACCATCTACAAGGTAATGGTGCGTCAGCCACCGGGTGCGGGATACCTCGCCATCGCCGCGGGCGCGCATTTCTCGTACCTGAACGGGCAGCAGGTAGACTCCCCGGTCCTTAACGGTGTTCGCCTAGGACATTATCCCGAGCGGTCCGCGGTGCAGGTTGCCCGGAAAGCTGTCCTCGGCTGGCTGAAAGTCCTCGCGACGGGCAAGGAGGGGGCGGACGCGCGATGGAGCGAGCAGTATCGCCCGGTGTTCGAAGCCTTCCGGGATGACCCGGCAGGGTGGCTAGCATGGGCACACCAAGTACTGGCAACGCGGGCGGATGATCCGGCGCTGATACTGGACCCGCTGCCCTATCGCGGAGGCCTGCCGACGCACACCGCGCCGGGAGATGCGTCCCACCAAGCCCTCACGGCGCTTTTACGATATGCCGAGAGGTTGGCCGAGGCGCACGGCAGGCTGATGGATGCAGAGCCCAAGGTTGGCGAAGCGGTGGTGAGCGAGGCAACAAACATCGTGCGGGTATTGTAGGGTCTCCCTCAGTCGTCATCACCGTCGTCGATCATCTTGTCTACCATGATCTTCAGTTTCTTGGCGTCGTCGTACAAGCTCTCGGACTTCTTGTTCATGTCCATCATGTCGTTGAAATCCTCGTAGATGCCGCGTGCCCAGGTGACGTAACTCCAAGGGTCGGATACCGCCTTGGTAGTTGCGGACTTGATCGAGTCCTTGGCACTCTTCTGCGCCTTGCGTCGCAACGCGATCCCTTCGCCGAGAGCGGATACGTTCTCGACCGTCGATTGGACGGTCTTGTTGAGCGCCTTCACCGCCTTGCGGCCCTTGAGTTCCTTTGCGTCCTGCTTCTTCAGCAACTCGTCGAGCTTGCCGGCGAGGCTGCGCGTGGTCTTTTCGACGACATCGATCTTTGGGCCGAGCGGGGCCAACGCGCTCTCAGCCTTGTCGATCAGCGATTGTGGTACGCCCGCACCCTTCTTGACCTTGCGAATGGCGTCCAATGCAGCCTTCAGCCGGTCCTCCTGATCCTCCAGCGAGCGCCAGGCGTCGGCTTGAGTACGGCACAGTTTCTCGAAGTCCATGCAGAGGTCGGCCAGGCTTTTCAGCGCCAGCAAAGCCGTGGCTCCACCGGTGGCAAGAGCGCCGCCGGTTTCGGCCGCGGCCTCGGAGGCGTTCCACATCAGCGAGCCAACATCCCACGCCGTATTGCACCAGTATGACCACTTGCCGGCAATTGCCGACTTCTCCAGTTCGGCATCCTTTTTGCAGAAATCAGTGATGCTACCCTGAATCTTCTTATCGAACGCTGCCGTAGACTTGGCGATCGCTGCATCGACTTCGGCGATGATCTTTTTGCGCTGCAGCGGGCTGGCCTTCTCGGCCTCCTTCGCCTTTCCCGCGATCAGGTCATTGATGGTTTTACGGCGCGCCTTGAAGCTGTCCTCGACGCTGTCGCGGATCTTCTGCAGCTGGTAGGCGTCGAGCTTACCCTTGATCTCGATCACACTCTCGACCTGTTTGACCTTAAGTTTCTTATTCTTCAGGTTCTCGCTCAGGATGAGGGCAAAGCTGATTTCAGGCATTGAGTTTTCCAGGGTTCGTTACGTAGGGAGTGAAAACGAAAACGGGATCGCTCACAAGATGGTGGACTCATTACGGTCAAGAGTCGCGCTACTCGACGGGTCGGGTGCCGCGCGATGGCCAACCAGCCCGCACCTCGAACCTCTCACGTGAAGGACGGGAGAGGGAGGAGAAGCTGTCAGTCTCAATGGATCATGCTCAACCGAAGCTCAGGCCAGCGGGTTCGCCCCTTGATATCGCGGTGGTCCTGCTCAAGCTGCGCCTCGTATCACGCGACCGCGCGGGGTGAAGACGAGAGGACGGCAAGCGCCCGACGACAGACGAGAACCTCCTTGAACTCAGAGCTTGAACTGCGCAATACCATGCGCAGACAGGAGTTCCGAATGGCAGTCGACTAAGCCACCGCAAAGCGAGCGCCCAACATCTACATATCCGCCGATGCGGCGGCCCGGCTGGTCGCCCACGAGGAACTCCCACCGATTTGCTGGAGATCATCAATGGCCACAACGGCCGCGGCTCGTTGCTGATGATCAGCCAGGTGCCGATCGAGCGCTGGCACGAGATCATCGGCGATCCAACGCTGAGTCCTGATCGCCTTCGTAGGCGCCCTGCGCCGGTCCGAGTTCCGTGCCAACGGCGTCGAGCATATCGCTTGGAAAGCGCGCAGCATCGAATTGTCGATACACAATCGAAGACCGACGCCGAGGCAGAAGGCGCACGGATTGGCATCCCACGGGGCAAGGGCGGCAACTGTGCTGTCCGCGCCCTCCGGGCCTGGTTGGGCGCTGTCGGTAACGACCGGGGACCGGTGTTCCGTGCTATCATTGGGCGCCGGACTGTTCGGGCGACAGCGCTTAGTGGCCAGGCCGTGAGGATGATCTTGCTCAAGCGTGCGCGGCTTGCCGGCATCAAGGGTATACGGCTGGAGCCCATCTCACCGCATGGCTTGCGCGCTGGTGTTCGTGACGTCGCTTACCGGAACCAAGTGCCGGAGGAGGAAATCATAGGGCATAGCCGCCACCGCAGCTCGACGACGATGCGGAGTTACGTCCGGCGCTCCAAGCTGAGCCATGCCAGTCCGGCCGGTAAGGTTGGATTGTAAGTCCCGTTCGTTCTGTCAACTCGGATGGCGATCGGGTTTGTCGACGAGCTAGGTGTCATCTAGGTGAAAAGCAGGCCGGCGCGGATGGGCCATATTCCAGCAGCCGGTGAGGCCACTCGTATTGAGGCCAGCAAGAAGGTCGCGTTGCAAGGGATCTCTAGCATGCTTACAAAAGCCCCGGGTGCCCGAGCGCGCTCTGCTCGGCACCCCCATCATTAGGCAGCGGCTGACACTTCAGCTGGCTTGTGTCCACGGCGCCTTACCGGTGCCTTTGCTTCGGACACGGCTTTGGCCCTGGGCGCAGATCCTTCGCAGCGACCGGCGCTTCGGAAGCTAGCTTATGCGAAGCCTTCTCTTTAGCAGCGGCAGCTTTCGCCTTTGCTGCGCCGACCTTGGCTTTCTCACGCTGCGTCTTCATCTGATCGCGGATCAGTGCTTGCGCCGCGTTTGCGACGGCAACGCGGCTTGCGTCTGGGATCGTCTCCAATGCCGTGAAGAACGCTTGGCTAACGGGTTTGGCACCGCGCGGTGAGCGCGCCGTGGTGGTCTCTACTTTCCCACTTGGTTTTCGAATCCTATGTCCGATCAATATTGATCGTGTCGGCTCTACGACTTGCCACGGGTGTCGAAACAAGGAGCCGGGTAGTACAGATCCGCGATTGCTATTTGGGGTAGCTGGTTGGCTTATTGAATAGCCCAGTTCGCGTCATCTTTTCCGGTGGTCCCGAGCCTGTCGTGAGCCGTGTCAGAGGCCGACGGGATCGGTGCACCGCGCAGTCTACCGTCAGCGTTGCCGACTGGCGGCTTCCATTCGCAACGCTGCCGCAGTGTCCAACCATAGGCGGGTCGGCGGTGAGCCAGAAGCGGGCAAGCGTCTCGTGCGCGTCGCGCTCGTCCGACGTGGCGAGTTGCACCGTGCTGCCTTGGCCGCTCGGCACCCAGCCGCGCAGGACCTCCGCGTAGCGCCGGGCATTGATCTGGTCGGGTGCCACCACCAGCAGCTTGCCGAGGCCACTTGCGTCAGTGCCGGGCGGCAGACCACGGTCCTGTCGCCGCTTGGTCCGCAACGCGCGCGTGGCGGTGAACGCCTCGCGCAGCAGTTGGTCGGCGAAGCCAGTGCGCAACGCAGTGAACAGCGCCGGGCGGGTCGTCTCGGTTGGCCAGTGCGAGAACAACCGATGCGAGCCGACCGGGGCCCGGGACTCGTCCAACCAACTCGCGTCGCCATCGACGGCGCCGAACAGCACGGGCAACACGGCCCGTTCGGCCAAGGCTTGCGACCGCGAGTAGCCGACCACGGCCCAGCCGGGTGCCGCGAGGTCCACCTCCCGTGTCTTCGCGCGCGGGCCGGTGCGATAGGGCAGCCATAAGATGCTGCGGCCGTCGGCGCGTTGCAGCGTGCCGGACAGCAACAGGGGCAGCTGTGCGCTTTCCAGCAGCGGCAGCAAGGCCCGGCTCCAGCCCGTGGCGGCGTCGGCCATGGCGGGATCGGCGAGCGGGTCCGGTGCCATGTCGGACAGTGCCGGCAGATGATGCACCTCGTCGACCACGAGCACGCAAGCACGGTCCATTGTCGCTGAACGAAATCTCACCCCTCGAGTTGGTTTACGAGGTCAGCGGCTGCGCGGACAAGCCGATGGCGCCGAACGTGCAAGGTGGTCACCCTCGCGCGCTCGTTGGGGAAAGATTAACCCCAGTCTCATTATCTAAGGTAGCGAGGCCATTTTGGCCGCTTGACCAGATAGGGAAACATAGTGAGCAGGGGGCGGGGGCGGTGGACGAAAAGACTAGGCTCGTCCTCATTCTCCCAAGTATTCCGCCATCGCTGTAAGACAACAGTCTGGCGCAGGATGTGCGTGCTGGTAACCATTACAGTGGTTCCGATGGCGATGGCTGGCGCGTACGTCTCGATCGAACAGTACGAGCAACAACGTACTGGAGCCGAGGCCAAGCTGATCGAGCAGGCGCAGTCGGTCGCATCCTTCATCGATCGGGAGGTCGAGCGTGCGCTGGCCGTTGCGCAAATTCTCGCCGGTTCCGCGGCTTTGCGCAGTGGCGACTTGGATAATTTTAGGCTAGAGGCGCAGGTCGCCCAGACCGCGCTGACAACGAGCCTGGACAAAGCCGCCCAACCGATCGTGATCGCCGCCTTCTCCCACGATGCGTCACGCCTTCTCACCTTAGGTGTGCCAGAGAGGCCGCGGCGTAGCAAAGAGGTGTCCGAGACCGTTCAGCGGGCAATCGACAACGGGCAACCCCAAATCTCCAATTTGTTCATCGGATCAAGCAGCGGCATCCCGCGCATTGAGGTCGTGGCGCCAGTCAGAGCCGATCCAATTGCCGCCGACACGCCAACTTCGTCGTCGGGCGCGGTTGCCATCTTGCTCCCGCCCGAGCACCTCCTCGCGATCGCGTTGAGCGCTTCGAAGTTGACTGGCATCGACGTGAATATCCGAGACCGCACCGGCGTCACAATCGCACGCTATCCGTTCACCGACCTTGTGGGAAAGTTGCCGCGTACTCCGGGTTTGCTGGAGGCGATACTCGATCGAAACAGCGGCTTGTTGCAAAAACGCTCAACAAGGCGAGACGGCAGTCCCGGTCTAGTAGCCTTCGCGCGGGCGCAGCGTAGTGGTTACATCGTTGTACTCGGCATTAGCGAGCCGATCATGCTGGCTCCATTGAAGGCATCGCTGGCCCAGCAGGTGCTTGGAGGCGGCACGGTTCTCCTGCTCGGCGCTACGCTCGCTCTCGTCCTCGCGCGTAATACGTCACGGGCCTTTCACCGTGTGCTACCCATAGCCGATCAGGCCGTATCGCTTGGACGCCCAGCGGAGACGACGGGCATTCTGGAAGCGGACGTTCTCACAAACGAGATTGCCCAGCATCTTGCTGGCCGACAGCGCGCCGAGATGGAGCAGGCATGGTCGCATGAGCAACTTGCCCAGGCACTTGAAAAGGCGGCGCAGGCCAACCGGGCCAGGTCGCGCTTCCTGGCCGGGATGAGCCACGAACTCCGCACGCCGCTGAACGGCATACTGGGCTACGCGCAGTTGTTGCACATCGAAGGCGGCCTGACCGATACCCAGGCCACGCGGGTGGATGCCATGTTGGGAGCCGGCAAGCACCTGCTTCAGATGATCACCTGCGTGCTGGACCTGTCGGAGATTGAGGCCGACCGCCTTGAAGTAGCAGCGGTCGAATTGGACCTCTGGGCAGTTGCCGAGGCGTGCATGGATCTGATCCGTCCTGCCGCAGAGGCGAAGGGCCTGGCGCTTAGCATAAGCGCAGAACCGGGCACACCGCGGACGTTGGTTGCTGACGCGACTCGGCTGCGGCAAATCCTGTTGAACCTGCTGGGCAATGCGGCGAAGTTCACCGGTCACGGTGCGATCACGCTGCATCTGCGCCACTCGACAGACGCTGCCGCGTTGCGGATCGAAGTCGCCGATACCGGTCCGGGGATCACCGATGAGCAGTGTCAGCGCCTATTCATGGACTTTGAACGGCTGGACACGGAAGGGACCCGTGCGGTCGAGGGCGCTGGTCTCGGTCTTGCCCTCTCGTACCGACTTGCGGAGGTGATGGGCGGGCGCCTCGGTCATGACAATAATCCGGGCGGCGGTAGCCTGTTCTGGCTCGAACTGCCGTTGGACACGATCGCCACTGCAATTCCCGGCCTGACCCTCGCCGCCAATGGCTTGGACGACGCGCCGGCTTTTCTGCCGTTACGTCCTTTGCAGATTCTGGTGGTCGATGACGTGCTGATGAACCGCGAGATCGCTGCCGGGTTTCTGCGCACGGCCAACCATACCGTCATCTGCGTCGAAGGTGGGGCAGAGGCGGTCGTGGCGGTTGCAAGCACTGACTTTGACCTGGTGCTCATGGACGTGCGCATGCCGGAGATGGACGGGCTGGAGGCAACACGCCGCATCCGCGCAATTGAGGGTAAGCGTGGAAAGCTGCCGATCCTGGCGCTGACGGCCCACGCCTTTACCGAGCACGTAGCGGATTGTCGCCGCGCGGGTATGGACGGCCATCTGGCGAAGCCGTTTGACCTAAGTAACTTGCTCGAAGCCGTTGCGCGCACCTTAGCGGCTGGAAATGTGTCTGACGAGGAGCCGAAGGTTGGCGGCAACGAAGCAGCGACTGTGGCACCTGGGGTCGCCGCTCTTGCCGCCCCGGTTATCGACCCGGAGCAGCCCGTTCTCGATACGAGAACCTTCAAGCAAACCGCGGGTTTCCTGAAGCCTGAGTCGGTCGTGGATTATCTTCAGACGATTGCGACACTCGGGCAAAACCTGCTCGGCATGCTAAATGCGACGGACGCTCTCTTGCACGATGGGGACGCGCTTGCCGCCACGGCGCACACTCTGGCGGGCAGTGCAGGCATGTTCGGTTTCGGGCGGGTTTCCGCCAAGGCGCGTTTGTTTGAGCGTGCGGTGCTTGCCGGTTCGGCTGACGGACCCGCGCTGGCCGACGCTCTGAAAGTGGCGATCGCAGTGACGGATCAGGCGATCCTTGCGGCGATACGCAATACTGCACGGCCCGACATGCCTGCCTTCTCGATGCTCGGCGCTGATGAGAGTGTCGGTTCATCCACGCGACTTGCGGCAGAACAAGTTTAATCATACCAAGGCCAAAGAAGAGTCCTCGGCGATTATCGCGTCGCGGGGAGCCGCGCCTTGCGCGTCCTTCCCAAGCCAGGTTCCAGCACCGGCACGATGGTGTTGTCGGCATGCACTCGCCCGCCTGCCATCACATGCCGGGCCACGGCGTCGACCAGTGACCGCACCAGGCTTGCCACCTGCCCGACCATGTCGGCGAGGGTCGATCGGCTGAAATCGATGTCCTCGTGAGCGTAGATCTCGGCCGGCCGGTGCAGTGGCAGGTGGTCGCAGTATTTCGTCACCAGCACATGCGCGAGCAGGCCGGGCCCGGCGCGACCGCGCCGGACCGGTAGGCTTGGCGCCGGGGCTTGCGCGATCGTCTCGCACGTCCGGCAGGGCAGCTTGGGGCGAACGTGGCGGATGACACGGAACGATCCCGGCACGTAGTCCAGGATCTCGGCGGGCGCCGCCGTCACGAACCCTGCAGACGCCCCCCAGGCGAACCGCGTGTCGTCAAGTTGGACGACCGAACCCTCGTAGATCCCATCCTGGGGCGGCAGCGACGCCAAACTCCGTGCAGAAGTCAGGTCCAGGGCTGTGGTCGAACCACCCGCAAACTGCGAGAGCAGATCGCTGGCGCCCTTTAATCGTCACCGCTGTAATCCGGCGTTAGTACCTCGCGTGCTTAGACCTAGCCTTGCGGATCGTCGCGAGGTTGGACTTCTAAGCATGGTACCGACTACGACCAAGACCCTCCTGCAGCGGCTTTCATTGCATGCCTGGCTCATCACGGCTGTGTTGACAGCCTGTATCCTACTGGTCGGGCTCGATGGCTGGCGGACTTGGCAGAACCGCTTGCGAGATATCGACGAAGCCAAGGTCGAGACGGCAAACCTCGCCAGGTCCCTAGCTCAGCATGCCCATGATGCAATTGCGGCAGCAGACAGTGTTGTGGCCGCCGTACGCGAGCGCCTGGAAAAAGGCGACGCGTCGCCCGCGCAGCTCGAGCGCGTCCACGTCTCGCTGGAAGCACAGGTCAAGGCCATGCCTGGGATCCAAAGGCTGGCTATTTTCGACGCCGCCGGCAATTGGACCGCGAGCTCGGACGCGTCCACTCCACCGAAACTCAACAATAGTTACCGGGAGTATTTCCAGTACCACCGATCGCACACCGACCGCGAAGCTCATCTCGGCGGCCCGATGCACAGTCGATCGAACGGCCGCTGGGTCATCACCGTATCCCGCCGGCTGGACGATCCACAGGGCAATTTTGCCGGCGTGGTTTCCGCGACGATCCTAGTCGACCGGCTGGAGGCATTCTACGACACCTTCGACGTTGGTCCCCGAGGGATCATCGGGTTGGACTCGGCGACAGGCATCGTCATCGCCCGCAGCCCGAGCGCCCGCAAGACGACTGGCACGGACACCTCGCGTAGTCGGATTTTCAGCCAATTGCTCCCGCATGCTCCGGTGGCCAGCTTCGAGTATGTATCGCCGATCGACGGCGTGGAGCGTGTCGGCAGTTATCGTCGCGTCGACGAGTATCCCCTGGTTCTCATCGTGTCCCATGGCATGGATGACGTGCTGGCCGACTGGTGGTCCGACTCCGCCCTTCATCTTTTCATCAGCGTCAGCGCCGGGCTTATTTTGATACTGGTCAGCCTGCGCGTCGCACGCCAAGTGGAACGCCGGCAAGCGGCGGAGCGGCTCTACCGCTTGCTCGCAGTCAATTCCAGCGACGCCATTATATGTGTCGCCTTAGATGGTAAGCGGACTTACGTGTCGCCCGCTTTCACGGTGCTCACCGGCTGGACAGTCGAAGAGACCTTGCGAGTGCAGTGGGGCGAACTGGTCCATCCCGATGACCAGCAATCAGTGGCAGTCATGCAGGCGGAGATCGTGGCCGGTCGCAAGCAGGTCACCATGGACTATCGTTACCTCTGCAAGGACGGCTCTTCGCTCTGGGTCGAAGCGCGCGTAAGCCTCTCCAAGGGCGACGATGTGACCCAATTCGTCGCCAGCATCCGGGACATCTCCGAACGCAAGGCGGTCGAGGAACAGCTCGAGGCACTCAACCGCGTACTATCCGGGCAAGCCACCACCGACGCACTGACCGGGTTGGCAAACCGTCGCCGCTTCGACGAGGCGCTCGATGCGGAATGGCGCCGTGCCGTGCGGGACGGCGCACCCTTGTCGCTATTGTTGCTCGATGTGGACCGGTTCAAGCTTTACAACGATCGATACGGGCATCAGGGCGGCGACGGCTGCCTGCAAGCCGTGGCATCAACCGTAGCCAACCAGGTCCGCCGCCCGGGCGATCTGGCGGCGCGCTACGGCGGCGAGGAAGTGGCGGTGCTGCTGCCTGGCGCCGATGCCGAAGGGGCCGCAATCGTGGCGGAGCAGATCCGGGCCGCGATCGAGGGTCTGGCCGTTGAGCATCTTGGCAATCTCCCGGCCGCGGTCGTCACGGCAAGCTTCGGCGTTGCGACCGCTCAAGTCCAGGCGGAGAACGGCCCGGCCTCGGCCGAGGAGCTGATCGCCGCCGCGGATGCCGCGCTGTACGAGGCGAAGCGCACCGGCCGGAACAGGGTCATGTCGGCATCAGACATGCCCACGAGCCCGACCCCGGCGGTGCACTCCCAAGAAGAACAGAGGTTGGCCACGCTGGCGATCTACGACGCCGCCGGCGCCACCCGGCCGAGTCAGAGTTTGGACAGCGTTGTCCGGCTCACGGCTTCGATTTTCAACGTGCCGGTCGCCCTCGTCACGCTGGTTGGGCAGGACAGACAGAACTTCGCCGCCAAGGTCGGCCTCGAGGCAGACGGCACGTCCCGCGATGTTTCCTTTTGCAATCACACGATCGTCAGCGACGGGGTATTCACAGTCGCCAATGCCTGCAAGGACCCGCGCTTTTCAGACAATCCCTTGGTCCAAGGGGATCCTGGCATCAGGTTCTATGCGGGCGCCCCACTTGTCACGTCGCTGGGCCACCCGCTCGGCGCGTTGTGCATCATCGATCGTAAGCCGCGACCGCCGTTGTCGTCGGCCGAGAAGGCGCTGCTGACCAGTTTCGCCGCTCTGGCGGTCAGCTACATGGATCAGCGGCTGATTGAAGCCGAGGCCATGAAGCCGGGCGCCGAATCGGGTGATCTGACCCAGCCGGTTGAGGCTTAAAGGAGCTTCAACGAACGATACGTCTTTTTGACTCGTGATGTATGGTTCCACCACAGGCTGAGTGTCTGCTTCCAGGTCAGCGTTGACATGACAAGTTACCCGCCCTTGGTTCGGCAGGGAAACCGTAACCAGATTCTAAAGCTATTTGGCTGCGCATCGCAGTGTCAGGCTCGGAAGCTATCTACGACGTCGCAATGAACGCCGTGCTATGCGGGGCGACTATCACCGGGGTTGAGCCGCC
>CAXTWC010000003.1:0-75297 GCA_964247805.1 uncultured Acetobacteraceae bacterium
ACCGCCGCCTTCTCCGCCCGGTCGGCGATGACCTGGAACATCAACTCGCAGGCCGCCTCAGCGAGCGGCACGTAGCCCAGCTCGTCTATGCAGATCAGGTCGGCCGTAGACCGGCCAGTGAGCACGAGCGAGGTCGCGACGGGCGAGCCAATCCTCCTTCGGCAGGCAGGCGTGAACGAGGCACGTCGCGACGGTGAGGGTGGATGCCGCCTCCAGCGAGACGGAGAAGCCGAGCACCGTCCGGCTGTAGAGGTCGATGGCAAAGGTCGCGGTTGGTCGGCCGATGACAGTCCGATCCTCCTCGCGCACCAGCAAGATGTCGCAGGGCGTGCTGTCGATATGCACCCGCTGCCAGGGGGCCGACGCTTCCGGGTGGGCGCCCGTCAGCAGCCGGAGCGCACGCGCGGCTTTCGGGCCTACGCGCTGCCGGGTTAGCCAGAGTTGATCCTGGTCTCGCACCCTGGCCTGGACGGTATCGTAGGAGGGCGCAGTCAGTCCCGCGAGCCGACAGCGTTCGCCGACCTCACGGTGAAGGCTGGCCAAGCCGGGACGGCTCGCTTTGGCGTAATGCTGCTTCACGGCCTGGGCGATGAGAGCGTCGACCGTGCGATCCAACCGCTTGGCACGAGGGCCACCAGTCCGCGGGAGCAGATGCGTCACGGCACAGTCACCGGCCTCTGCCAGCCGGAGAAGCGCCCAAACGCGGCGGCGCTTCAGGCCGAGTTCTCTCGCTGTCGCGTCCACATCGCGTACAGTTCTCGCGGGCAATCGAGCAAGGGCAGTCAGAAGGTCGTGGCGGCGACCTGCCTCGGCCCATTGTGCGTCGGTGTACTGCCGTTCCCCGGCCGCGGTCTCCGGTTGGTCACAAGGGACGTGCAACGTCGTGCTGACACGGACCGGGTCGACGGAGTCGATTTCACCGACCTCGTTGCGAAGCAGCACGGCATCCGGTCCGAGCGGACGATGTACACGCCAGCGCTGCCCGGCATGCTCCACCTCCACTCCCGGGACCAGGCGATGTTCCATCCGCCGCCCTACTGTTTTAGGAAAGCTTAGGCCGTTGCAGGTCCGGCACGAAAGACAAATTGCGTGCAGAGCTCTTTTCGTCTTACGCCTGCTGAGCGGCGGTCAGCCTGCGAGTTGATGATCGGGAACGGGGGCGTTCACAGGGGAGATGCCGATCCTGCCGAACGGTTCGTCCTGTTGCAGGTCGGCTACGCCATTGCGGGCGAGTTCGAGCGCTGCCACCAAACTGCTCGCCACGGCGCCGCGCACGCGCAAGACACGATCGGGCAGATCGGCTGCGATCGGCGGCAGGAAACTAAGCAGGTCTGCACCGTCGACAAGGCCGCCTAACATGACCCGCATGCGGTCGAGCGCCTGGATAGGGGTCCACAATGCGGATCGGGGCGGTCGATACACGTCTGGCGTCCGCTGATCCGGCTGCTCCAGCACATCGACGCAGGCTTGGAACAGGCTAACCAAATCGGCTGCCACGGTCGGTACGAGTGAGGACTGGCCGTGTCCTCGCTCGAACATATCGCGGCCGAGCTGCGGCTGCGCATCCAGCCAAAGCGCCACTGACCGTATGTGGTCGAGCTCTGCCAAACGCTCCGCCAGGACCTGTCCGGCCTGCTCGCCCTGCCGAGCCTCCTCCACGCTCTGCGGCAGCAGCAATCGAGATTTCAACCAGATCAGCCAGGCCGCCATCACCAGCCATTCGGCAGCGCGTGACAGGTCAGCGCGCTGCCTCTCGGTTATTGCCACCAGGAATTGGTCGACCAAGTCCAATATCGAGATACGGGCGAGGTCGACCTGCTGCCGGCGCGCGAGGTCGAGAAGCAGGTCGAGGGAGCCCTCGAAGCCTTCAAGTTGAAGCTGCGGTTCGTCAGGGGAGGGGAGGGAGCCTTCGTCCACGAAAGCAGTATAGCGGTTGTTGGCGCTCGGCTGAACACCGCCTCCCGGCTCAACGGATCGAGAGGCTGATTACGATCTCACCAACTTCCTCGTCTGCGTCTCATCCATTGGCCAAGCAGACATGGTCCGTCACCCGCCATAGTTCCTAGCTTAGGAATAGCGCGTCAAGCGCGCTTATTCGTTGGATGCACTCGTGAGGCTGCATTTGTGTCGACAACGCACCTCGTAAGCCGACAGGCCGCTGTCCTGCTGTAGGGGTAACTCTCTGCCGCACCTCGTCTTTGGATGCACTCTCGAAGCTCAAGCGACATGCCCAGAGCGGCCGTTCGCCCGCTGCGTCAAACCATGACTGTCCCGGCGAGGCCTCCACCGCCGGCCGGCTACGCCGCCTGGCTCGCCGACCTGAAAACCCGCATCCGGGAAACCCGGCTCCGCGCCGCCTTCGCCCACTCCTACACATCGTCGGCAACCCGACCCTGGCCGACGCCATTTTCGATCGGTTCATCCACAACGCCCACCGCATCGAGCTGAAAGGGGAAAGCTTACGCAAGCAGCGAGCTGTCGCTTGACCCTGATTGTGCCGCCGTGACATGACCAAAACCGACCTTGCGAGACGACACCACCCCGGGCGCGATCAGATCGGAATGGTGGGCGGCATCAGATTAGAACGGTGCGCGGACGAAGGTTGGAATACCCGGACGGCATCATCGGAATACGCAATCACGCGACGATCGTCCACACGTGGCACACCACGCGGCTTGTTCGGCAGCAGTGGCGCAAGCCGCTCCCATTACGCATCGCTCAACCAGAAACTCTGCGACATCAATCCGCTCCCTCAACAGGAACGCTGAATCACGCTCGGCCGCGCCGCTCAAACTGATTTTATGGGTCCGGAACCTAGCACTACTTTGCAGATTCTTTCTGACCGCTCAATTTATGGGATTCTCAAGACAGCGGTTGCATGATTCATAGGAGGTCGGCTGATGGAGGGGCCGACCAATGGACATGGATTGGCAGGCTGATCTCGATCGCTGGCTTGTGCCATTTGTCGCTGCACTACGGCATAAGACGAGGGCGCGGATGTGTCCGGCTTATATCGCTTGGCTAATTGGCCCGGGAGACCGCAAGAGCGTTCAACCAATGGCAACCCGCGCTGATGAGGTCAGCTACGATCAACTTCATCATTTCGTCGCTGACGGAGTTTGGGACAGCGCTCCGCTTGAGGCCGCTTTGTTGAGAAGGCAGATGAGTTGGTTGGCGACAAGGCAGGGTTTCTTGTTGTCGATGATACAGCTGGCGGCGGGGCACGAAGGGGCGGCTGACATGTCTGTTCGCCGCCTGTCGTGTCCGCGTAGCGGATGGCCATAAGCACCGCATGCTCGATAATCGTATGCAGTGCATGCCCGGCGACGAGGTATGGCTCGTCGGCGAACGACGGTCGAACGGCGAACAAAAATACTACCTCTCGAACTTATCGATCGACGCAAGCCTGAAAATGCTCGCCGCCACCATCAAAGCGAGATGGATCTGTGAGCAGGCACATCAGCAGCTTGGGGAGGAGCTTGGCCTGGACTACTTTGAAGGTCGATCCTGGCCTGGCTTACACCGGCATGCCTTAATGACAATGATCGCCTACGCCTTCCTCCAATCCCGCCGCCTCAGAGCGGCGGGGCGGAAAAAAAGAATCGGGGGACCACCACCACAACCGAGTATGCCGGCTATCAGGCAAGCCATTCTGGACCTCTTTACACGGCCCCCACCGACGCGATGCCCGCACTGTGAGAAACTCCTTGCCGAGCCCAGCCAACCTAATCTGCCAAAGTAGTGCTAGTGCACTGACGCGAACGAACGATTCACACAGTTGGCTGGTTCTGCCGGTTTATACGGATTGGCTCAGACAGTTTGCGTTGTCGTTGGTTATGCTGATCGGAAGCAGTTAGCCTCGATTGCCGTATATCGAAACCGCCCACACAAACATATCCAACGCGCTCAGACCGTGTTGCTGTCGAGCAAAAGACTGGCCGTCGCCGAGGTGGCCCGCCAGGCCGGGGTGAGCCGTCCGGCGGTCTGGCGCTGGCAAGCGCATCATGCCGAGGCTGGTGTAGATACCTTGCTGCGCGACAAACGCGCCCGGCAGGCACAGCGCCACTGACGCTGGCGACTCTGGCAAAGATCCTGGCGTTGACCTGTTCTGAGCCACCGGGCCAGGTCACTCATTGGACTGGCCGTGCATGGCCAAAACAGTCAGCCTGAGTTGCGCTCGGTGCCTTGCACTTGGGACGCACACCATTTGCAACCGCACCGGCTACGCACCTCCAAGCGATCCAACGACCCACGCGATCATGGCGTATAGCACCACCGACCAAGCTGTCGCGTATCGACATTACAGGTCAACGAACAGTCCTCACCTTAAGAACGCATATTGCCCCACTAATGGTCAATACAGCCGCAAGATAGAATAGGAGAGAGTAACCCTGATGTCGATTATCGAGGACCATCAACCCTATCGTAGGTGCTACGACCTGGGGCAATGTATTGGAAAGGTATGCAAAACCGACATCACGCCCAAGAGTTCTACGGGAAGTCAGTATCTGGAGCAATAAGGCGAAGTCAACAGAAAAGTATAATCCGACTCCTAAGCTATAAATGATCATACCAAGTTGCAGAACTACCGCATGAGATGTCAGTGCCAAGCATACCATTCCAGACGCCATGCCGCCACAACCAATCAAAAGCAAGGGCTTTCTCTTGCCCATACGATCCGAAAGCCAACCACCGAACAAGCTGCCGGTTACTGTAAAAACTGTCCCGAGTTCCGAGAGTCGGGAGAAGAGGGATCGAAAGTCTTGGAAGCCATCCGTAGCGCTTTCATGATTTCTCAGAAAGAGAAGTAAGTAGCCTTGTACAATAGCAAAAGCCGTGATCACAAGTATTCGGCCAATGAATACGAAGATAAACTCGCTTACGGGAAGCGATTTGTCAACGGACTCCAAAATTTGTAACGAGACTGTATTTCTCTGAGACCTCACAGAGAAGGACCGAGAAGCCATTGGTAAAACACAGGATGACGCAATTAAGGCTATAACAAGGTAACGCCAAAAGTCGTTGACCGGTTCTGGGCCGCTTACGAATGCTCCAACCAAACTCGCTATCGGAAAGCAGAGCCCGATGAGAGCGGAAACGGTTCCTTTTTGACCGTCCGGAACGCAATCAGCCATCATTGCTCCAAGCGGCACGAAAAGGACGGAAAAAGCCACTTCAAATACGGCCACACTTGTGACAAGCTCTAAGAAGCTCGTTGCCGTTCCAATCAAACCGTATGAAAGAATGGTTAATGTGAGACCACCGAACAGCCATGGGCGCCGGCACCCGATTGCTGAACGGGTTCGATCGCTCAACATACCAACTATGATATTGGCGAAGCTAGCAGCGATAGCGCCAGTCAGGGTGACGTGGCTAAGTAAGGTCGCAGTCTGCGCACCATCTAAACTGGATGCACGAAGCGGCACCATGACACTCATGACAGGCACGAAGGCCACGTAGGCGCCGACTTGAGCTAAAGTGTAAAGCGTAATAAAGGTGCGGCTTGCTCGAGGCGGAATACGGGCAAATGCCACCGCGTTCGACGGCTTAGTTACGGGATTTGTCATCCTGTCTCTCCAACGAAGCAAAGTGGACATCCAGACCATAAATTCCGTCCAAGATCATATTTAGGTTTGGCAAGCCTTCGTAGCATCAGCCGAACTGACGCCCAACGCGTGAAAGCCAGACCGTTACGGTTGAGGCACTCTCCATCCTTGCTCGAACGGCGGCAGCGGTTCAGCAGGCGGTGGTGCGTTCGACAATCCAGCGTTTCGGCAGCACCACGAACTTCCCCGTTCACACCGCCGCACGATCTCGGCGTTTCCGCCGCGGCAGACCCGGGCCAGGCCCTGCTGAAACTTTGGGCCCTGGTAGCCGCCGTTGGCGTAGAGCTTCAGCAGGAACGGTCGGGCTGGCTTCGCGGTCCGCTTGCTCGCGGGAGAGCACGTAGAGGGCGTGGTGCAGCCGATCAAGCGTGCCGTCGTACTGCCAGCCGCAGAAATAATGGTTCAGCGCGCTGCGAGGGGGCAGGTCCTTTGGGAGTGCACGCCATTGGCAGCCGGTGTTCAACAAACACCTCAGTTCGCCAATCACCTCACGGACATCGACCGTTCTCTTGTTGCCGCCTCGCCTGGCACGCGGGATCTCCGCGTTGGCCAACTCCCATCCCGCATCGGTCAGGTCGTTCTTGGACGGACACCAAGCATTCACTACCGTTTATGCCGGGCATGGGCGCTCCAGGCGGGCGTGTTCAGCCGTAGACGTTACGCCTCCAGAACGCGGGCCTACCCCGACAGCTTTCGAGAAGACCCTTGTCAGGTGGCTCTGATCGGCAAAGCCGCACTCCAACGCGACTTCCCTGACCGGCACCGTGGTCTTCTGCAACAGGTCCTTGGCACGCTCCACCCGTTGGGCGAGCAGCCATCGGTGGGGTGGGAGGCCCGTGCTCTCCTTGAACGCCCGTTAAAATGGCCGGTCGAAAGGCCGCAGCTCGACGCAAGGACCCTGGGGCCCGGCGGGTCCGCCAGATGCTCGAGGAGTCGGGCCTTCACGCGCCGTTCCTGCAGCGAGGTCAGGGCGCCCCGCCGCTGGGGTTTCGGCCGTGCCATTCCGCCATAGGTGAACGCGACATGGGACCCCAACGCGCCAAGGATACATTACCATACTGGTAACCTGTTCGCCCTCATGCGCCAAAGAGCGCGGCGATGAAAACCCGGGCGACTGCGGCATCCCGCAGGTCGAACGCTTCCCGTTTGCGGGCACGCTCGCAAACCACGCTTGCTCCTGCCATTGCCAGGGCGTCTTGGATCTGCCGTCCGGCCATGCCAGCGGCGTCCTGCTCGCGCGGCAGCAGGAGCAGGGCGTGCAGCCCGGCTGCGCTTGCCGCAATGGCCCCGGTCACAGCCGTGCGTGGCCGCAACAGGACGCAGGCGCTCAGCTGGGACGAGTGGGACACGGCTAGCTGTGCGGCAAGATCGGCCCCCGCGCCCTGCCCGACCGCGATGACCGGCAGAAGCGTCAAGCCATGGATCCGCGTGGCTGTGGTGAGCAGAGCGGCGACCCGGTCCGCCACCGCCGTGAGGCGGGCCGCATCGTCGGGCGCGGCGAGGGAGGCCGGGTGTGGCACCAGCATCGGCGCTCCCCGGCAGATCGTCCTGCAGAACGCGACGGTCCTGCGCATGGCCCGCGGTTCGGGAACCAAAGGCATGAGCAACGGCAGGTCGGCCGATCGCCCTCTCCGGAACAGATAAGACGTCATCTCCCCCCGATCTGCTCGACGGACACCATCCTGTCCGGTCGGCCCCGGGCCGGCTTGTTCATTCTCGCCGCGTTTTGGCCCCGGCAACCGCGACCGTGACGATCGATCCTGAAACGGGACCTCACGCGGCCGTCCGGGGCAGGACAGCCGCATTCGCCACCGTCGGCAGCGATCGTGATCAAATTGTTCCAGCAACCGCACTGCCATTCAAGCCACCCCGGACCGTCCGAAGGCATGACGTATCCAACAATTCATGAGTGTGGTTCACGCCAGGAGGTTTCATGAACGCGGACACGATGGAAGCCGTCCTCAAGCGACGGTTTCGCCTGGACCAAGCCCCGACGCTTGCGGCACATACCCCGAACGCGCCGGTCGCGTTCTCCCGTCTGAAATGTGATCGCCCGCATCCCGGCCTGGCCGGCCCCGTGCCCCCCGAGGACTCGTTCGCCCTGCAGGTGACGCTGCAACCGATCCGGTCCTGGGAGCTGCGGACCAACCGCGGGGTCAACGTGCAACCAGCCGCCAAGCCAGGTGACGTGTTCCTGTTCGACCTGTCGGAGAACCCCAGGGTGAACTGGTGCGAGCCGTTCGACGTCGTCCGGTTCTACATCTCCCGTGCGGCACTCGACACCATGGCGTACGAGCGCGGCGCCCAGCGCACGGCCGGGCTGCGTATGCCCGAGGCCGGCAGCCATGATCCCGTCATGCATGGGATGGCACTCGCTTTGAGCGCCAGCCTGGCCCGGCCGCAGGATGCCCCGTCGCTGTTCGTCGACCACATGGCCCTGGCGTTCCATGCCCATGCCGTCCAGGCCTATGGCGGGGCGGTCCGGACAGGCCGGAGCTCCGGCGGGCTGGCGCCATGGCAGATGCGGAGGGTGCGCGACGTCATCGAGGCAACGCTAGATGGCGACCACACCATAAGCCAGCTGGCGGCGGAATGCGGGCTGTCGAGCAGTCATTTCACCCGGGCGTTCAAGCACACGACGGGGCTGGCGCCCCACAACTGGCTCACTCGCAAGCGCGTAGAGCGGGCACGGACCCTTCTGGCGGAAACCGACATGGCGCAGACCGACATAGCCCTGGCCTGCGGCTTCGCCGACCAGAGCCATTTCTGCCGCGTGTTCGCGCGGCTGGAGAACCAGAGCCCCGGCCGCTGGCGCCACCAGCATGCCCGCAATGCCTGACCGATGTCCGGCGGCACGGCACCGTGACCGGCCGCCAAGCGCATGACGGTGGGAACGTCCAAGAGCCGGGCCTTGCGGACAAGACCGGCTAGGCCGTTGGCGTAGCGTGGGGCACGCCGCCGTGACGTGGCGAAGATGCCCGCAAGCAGTCCCCAACCGACGGAGCCAGGACATGATGGCCGGAAACATCGCTGAACTCGCACCTGCACGCCCTTCGACGACGGTGGGTGTAGGAACGGCAGAATTCGGCAAGACATGGCGGCTCTGGCCAATACGGCGGGTTTGTTGCGATGCATGATGCGTCCGGTCCCAAGCGAGCCTGTGTGCTCGCTCGGGTCGCGTTGGCTCTTCAACCCCATCAAGGATGATTACTCATGGACGTCAGGTTTTTGACCTCCCTCAGCTTGGCCGCGTTTTGCGCGGCCGCTGCCCCGGGCGCCAAGGCGCAGGACATTGCGGCCGGTGGTGCCTCGTACGTGGAGGAAACCTCCGCAAAGCCTGGCTGCCGGGCCGCCGTCCTGCATATCCTGCGGGAAGGCGGTGCGTTGTCGGGTGTCGTTTTCTTCAAGGACGGCTCGGGCGTCAGCAGCGTCCAGGGCACGACGGACGGGAAGACGTTCCGGTGGACGATGATGCCGATGACGGGGGCCGGGCCGCAGGGCGAGGTCACCGGCAGCATCTCCCCGCAGGGGTCGCTGCAAGCTAGGCTCACCGCGACGAACTGCACGCTCGACACGACGGTCCCGCAGTATCACGAATACAGTAACGGCTGACCGTCCCGTTGCGGGACAGTGCAGACATGATCACGGCAGGCCACCGGCCCGGCCTGCCGTGAGCCAGCCGAGAGGGCGATGGCAAGACGCTTCCGCCCTGATCCACCGAGGATTGCAGCGATGCGAATGGGACAATGCGTATGCCGTTCGGGTGCCGGATCGTGATCGACGTCTTCCACCTGGCCCGGGCACAGTTCGGGTTCACCGTCGCGTTCCACATCATGTTCCCTGCCTTCTCCATCGGGCTCGCGAGCTATCTGATGGTGCTGGAGGGGCTGTGGTTGTGGACGGGCAGGCAGGTCTACCTCGACCTGTTCCGTTACTGGATCAAGATCTTCTCGATCGGCTTCGCCTTGGGCGTCGTGTCCGGCCTGGTCATGTCCTACCAGTTCGGCACTAACTGGTCGCGCTTCGCCGAGAAGGCCGGCCCGGTGATCGGCCCCGTGATGGCCTACGAGGTGCTGACCGCCTTCTTCCTGGAGGCCGGGTTTCTCGGCGTCATGCTGTTCGGCATGCAGCGCGTCGGGCGCGGGTTGCACTACTTCGCCACCTGCATGGTGGCGGCCGGCACGTTCATGTCGGCGTTCTGGATCCTGTCGGTCAACAGCTGGATGCAGACGCCCGCGGGCTACGCCGTCGAGGCGGACGGGCGTATGGTGCCCACCGACTACTGGCAGGTGATCTTCAACCCGTCGGTTTTCGTGCGCGTGCCGCACATGTTGTTGGCCTCCTACCTGGTGGTGGCGTTCATAGTGGCCGGCGTCGCCGCCTGGCACTTGCTGCACGGCTGGGCGACGCCGCCGGTGCGGACCATGTTTTCGATGGCGATGTGGATGGCGGCCATCGTCGCCCCGCTGCAGATCGGCATGGGCGACCTGCACGGGCTGAACACGCTGGAACACCAGCCGATGAAGATCGCCGCGATGGAGGGCGACTGGGCGCCGACCGGGGCGGCCGGCGCACCGCTGATCCTGTTCGGCCTGCCGAACATGGCGAAGGAGCGGACGGATTACCGGATCGAGATCCCGCACGCATCTTCGCTGATCCTGACGCATAGCTGGAACGGCCGCGTACCCGGGATGCTGGAAGTGCCGCCCACCGAGCGGCCCTTCTCGCCCGTCGTGTTCTGGACCTTCCGCGTCATGGTCGGGCTGGGCTTCCTGATGTTCGCCCTTGGCGCGGCGAGCCTCATCGCCCGGTGGCGCGGCACGCTGTTCACCAGCCGCCTCCTGCATCGGTTCGCCCTGGTCATGGCGCCGGCCCCGCTCATCGCGTTGCTGTGCGGCTGGATGACGACGGAGATCGGGCGGCAGCCCTACACCGTCTACGGCGTGCTGCGGACCGCCGACAGCGTCTCCCCCATCGGCTTGCCGGGCGTCGCGACGTCCCTGGCCGTGTTCGCGGTAGTGTATTTCGTGGTGTTCGGCGCCGGCGTGATGATCATCCTGCGCCTGATGTCCAAGCGGCCCGTGATCGGCGAAACCGGCATCGACCCGGCCAAGCCGATCCGCTCGGCCGGCATCCATCCCGGGCTGGCCGGCGCCGTTCCTGGCGGCAGCGGCCGGTCATCCCCCCTACCGGCGGAGTGATGGACATGAGCACCGAGACGGTTGCGACGATCTGGGCCGGGCTGATCGCGGTTGCTGTGCTGGCCTACGTGCTGCTGGACGGGTTCGACCTCGGCGTCGGCATCCTGTTCGCGGCCGAGCGTTGGCCGGAGGACCGGGACACCATGGTCAACTCCATCGCGCCGACGTGGGACGGCAACGAGACCTGGCTGGTGCTGGGCGGCGGCGGCCTGTTCGCGGTGTTCCCGGTCGCCTACGCGGTGATCATGCCGGCGCTGTATCCGACTATCCTGGGCATGCTGTTCGGCTTGATCTTCCGCGGCGTCGCGTTCGAGTTGCGCTTCCGCGCCCAGACCGCGACCGGCCGGGCGCTGTGGGATGCCTCGTTCTTCGGCGGCTCGGCCGTGGCCGCCGTCTGCCAGGGCCTGTCGCTGGGCGGCCTGCTGCAGGGCATCCACGTCGTGAACGGGCAGTATGCCGGCGGCTGGCTCGACTGGTTGACGCCGTTCACCGTGCTGTGCGGCGTGGCATTGGTGGTCGGCTACGCCTGGCTGGGCGCCTGCTGGCTGGTGTGGAAGACCGATGCGTCGTTGCAGGAGCGCGCCCGCAGGCGGGCCGCCGTGCTGGCCTGGGTCATGCTGGCGCTGATCGTCGTGGTCAGCCTGTGGACGCCATTCCTCAATCTCGTGTTCATGCGGCGCTGGTTCGGCTGGCCCGGCATCCTGCTGACCAGCCCGGTCCCGCTGCTGGTGGCCCTGATCGCGGCCATCTTCCACTACGGCATCGCGCGCAAGCATGACTTGACGCCGTTCCTGTGCGCGTTGGCCACGTTCGCGCTGTGCTTCGCGGGGCTGGGGATCAGCGTCTTCCCGATGATGATCCCGCCCGACATCACCATCTGGCAGGCCGCGGCGCCGCGGGCCAGCCAGGTGTTCGCGCTCGTCGGGGCATCGGTGCTGATCCCGGTCATCCTGCTGTACTCCGGCTTCAGCTACTGGGTGTTTCGCGGGAAGGTGCAGGCCGGTGCCCATTACCACTGACCGGAGGACCGTCCTCGCGCAAATGGCCTGGTTCGGCGCATTGTGGGCATCCGGGGTGCTGGGCATGGGGTGCGTCGCCAGCCTCCTGCGTTGGGTGCTTTCCTCCCGCTTCCTCGGCCTGACGCCGGCAGGAACCGGGAAGGCCAGTCCTAAGCCGGTGTCGCGTTGACCGGAAGCGGCGTGCCCGGCCAGCCGGGGCTTTCCGTATTGCCTGCCCTGCTCTGCCTTGCGGGGTGCAGCCAGTCGCCGTCGCAGGACGTCCTGGGCTCGTTTTTCCCGGCATGGATCTTGTGCAGCGCCGCCGGCGTCGCCGTGGCGGTCCTGTGCCGGGTCGCGCTGGGCGTCGCCCGCCTGCACACGGACGTCCTGGCGCCGCCGCTGGCCTATCTGGCGGTCGCCTTGGCCGCCACCCTGTTCACCTGGCTGACCTGGTTCGGGCAATAGGGATGAGGCGCGCCGCCCAGGTGTTCGGCGTCGTCTTCACGCTGGGCGCGGTCTCGGCCGCCATCGTCGCCGTGGTGCTCGCGTCCCGGCGGCTGGACCATCGCCCCCGCACCGACGATGCGTTCATCGATGCCGACATCGTGCACATGGCTCCGGACGTGAGCGGCCGTGTGGTCGCAATCAAGGTGACCAACAACCAGCGGGTACGGGCCGGCGACCTGCTGTTCGTCATCGATCCGGAGCCTTACCGCTTGCAACTCGAACAGGCTCGGGCGCAGTTGGCGGGGCTGCGGGCGACACTCGCCATCACCACCGACCAGGTCGCCTCGCAAAACAGCAAGGCGGACGCCGCTACGACCGGCATCACCGGGGCGCAGGCGCAACTGGTGCTCGCCACCAGCACGTTGGCTCGACTGGAACCGCTGCTGCCCCTCGGCTATGTGACGGCGGAACAGGTCGACCAGGCCCGCACCAGCCAGCGCACGGCACAGGCCGCGCTGCAACAGGCGCGGCAGCAGGCGCAGGAGGCGCGGCAGGGCATCAGCAGCATCAGGCCGACCGAGCAGCAGATCGTCGCTGCCGAAGCCTCCGTGGCACTCGCAGAGCGCAACGTCCGGCTGACGGAGGTACGCTCGCCCTGCGACGGCATGATCACCGGCCTGAGCACGGTCGCAGGCGAATATGGCGAGGCCGGGCATCCCCTGTTCACCATCATCGACACCGAGCGGTGGTATGCCGTCGGCAATTTCCGTGAGACCGAATTGGGGCGGCTCCAGCCGGGGCAACACGCGCGCGTCTACATCATGACCGATCCAAACGCGCCGGTTGACGCGGTGGTAGACAGCATTGCGGGCGGCGTTTCACCGGATGAAGGGGCGGTGCTGGCCGGGCTGCCACGGGTACCACGCAGCCTGAGCTGGGTTCGTATCGCGCAACGCTTCCCGGTGCGGCTGGTCCTGCAAGCGCCGCCGCCAGCGCTGGTGCGGCTCGGTGCCTCGGCCGTCATCGTGGTCGACCGGTGAGCGCCGCCACCGCCCCGGCTTGTCCCCCCTTGGTGGATGAGGGGCGCCTGAGCGGCTTCGGCGCGTTGCTGCACGAGTTGCGCCCGCGACCCGGTTGCCTGACGGACACGATGCGGCTGGTGGTGCTCGTTCTGCTCGCGGTGACGCTGGCAGAGGTGTTTAGGATCCCTGACCCGGGGGTGTGTGCCTACGTCATCCTGTTCGTCTCTCGGGCGGAACGTGCGTCGACCGTCAAGACGGCCGTGGTCGTCGGGCTCGCCGCGGTCGTGGCCGTATTTGCGACCATCGCCGTGTTCATGGTCAGCCTGTCGGAGCCGGCGTTGCGGCTGCCGCTGATCGCGGCCGTCACCTTCGCCGCGATGGCGGTGTCCCGCGCGTCGAAGCTCGGTCCGGCGGCTTTCGCGGCCGGGTTCATCATCGCCTACGGGCTGACCATCGGGGATCAGGTGCTCGGAATTTCGCTGCAGTCGGCCGAGGTCAGCAACACCACGGAGCGCGGCCTGCCCGAACTGCTCACCCTGCCGCCGGAGGAGGCGCTGGTGCACGCCTTGCTGTGGCTCGCGGTGGTCGTGACGATGCCCGTCGGCCTGGTGGTCGTCGGCAACCTGATAACCGGACGCCGCCCCGTGGAGTTGCTGCGCGCCGCCCTCGCCGCCAGGATCACCGTTTGCGCCCGCGTCTGCGAAGGCGACGCCGGCGCCTTGCTGCAGCTTGCGGCGTCGGTGCGAGACGGCCGGACGGCGATGGAGCCATTGCTCGAGTTAACGGGCCACGCAGCCGGGCAGCCCGATTACCCCCTGCTGCTGCGCGAAAGCGAGCAGGTTGCGGTCGGTCTGCTGACGTGGCGGCTGATCCCTGGGGCGGCCGGCGACCGGACGGTGTTGCAACCACTCGCCGCCCCGTTGCGCGCCGCGGCGGATAGCCTGCACGAGGGGATCGCACGGCGGATCGTGATCCCCGAGCTGCCCGACCCGGCAAATGTGGCCAGTCAGCCGGTCGCGGCGGAGGTCGCGCGTGCGGCGACGGCGATCGGCGGCGCCCTGTCGCCGGGAGCCGCTGCCGGGGTCGCTCCGGCAACGAAGCCGGCGGCACTCTTCTCCATGGCGAAGCTGCGCAGTCCTGACACGCTTCAGTTTGCCTTCAAGGTGACCCTTGCAGTCATGCTGAGCTATGCCGCGGAGAGCCTGCTGGACTGGCCGGCGATCCACACCTGTGTGGTCACCTGCTTCTTCGTTTCACTAGCGACACTGGGGGAGAGCCTGCACAAGGCGGCGCTGCGCATCGCCGGCGCGCTGATCGGCGGCGCCCTCGGCATCGGCACCATCCTGTTGCTGATGCCGGTGATGACCGATCTCGGCGACCTGCTGCTGGCACTTGCAGCCGTGACGCTGCTGGCCGGTTGGGTCTCCTGCGGCGGCGAGCGGCTCGGCTATGCCGGGTGGCAGATCGGCATCGCCTATTACCTGACCATGTTGCAGGGTTATGGCCCCACGCTGGACATGGAGACCGCCCGCGACCGCGTCATCGGCATCCTGCTTGGCAACGTCATAGTCCTTGTCGTGTTCTCCACGGTCTGGCCGGTCCGCCTGGCTCAGCCGGTTCGGCGGCAGGTGGCGACGGCCATAGCGAGGATCGGCGAGCTGGCGCGGTTGGGCCACCGCCTGCCGCCAGAGGATCCCGGTTCTCAGCCCGCCCTGCAGGCCGGCTTCATCGCCGCGATCGGCGGTGCCCGGGCATTGCTGGCGAATGCCGCCTACGAGCCGTTCGGCGCCGAACGCTCCAGCCCCCGCCTGATCGACGCGGCACTGCTCGCAGAGCTGGAGATCGTGATGCTGATGGTGACCGTCATCCATCGCCTGAATACCGATTCAGGCTGGACCGAGGCGCCGCGGATGGCCCGGCAGGCAGCCCTCACCTATGACGGCGCGTTGGCCGATTGGCTTGGGGCCTGCGCCACCTGGGTGCAGTCCGGCGGGCCGGCGAGCGCGTCGGCGCGTCCCGAACCACCCCAGTTCGGTGACGGCCCTGGGCTGGCGGTGCGCGGGACATGGTATCGCCTGCTGGACAGCAGGTTAGGCTCCATTATGGGCCAGGTGATGCACGGGGCAGACCGGCGCCCTGCCGATGCGGCCGTTCATGGCTGACTCACGCCGCCTAGCCCCGATTCTGTGCGTGCTGCTGGCCGCGTGCAACGACACGCGGGACCTGGCTCCGGCCAGCCCCGCCACGCCCTGGCACGTTTCGGTGAACGCCGTTCCAGAGACCATCGCAGCCGGGTCAGCCAGGCATTATGCCGTGCCGAGCGACCGGGCGCTGCCCTGGCCCGCCGAGCCCGCCGATATCGACCCGGCACACCGCTACACCCTGCCCGAGCTGATCGACATCGCCCAGCGCCGCAACAGCCAAACCCGCATCGCCTGGGAACAGGCCCGGCAGGCCGCGATCGGCGTTGGAGTTGCCCGCGCCGCGTTCCTACCGGAGCTGACGGCCAGCGCGCTCGGCGGCTACCAGCACATCGCCTCGCCGTTTCCCACCAACCTGGCCCGCAGGGGCTACATCACCGCCGACGCTCAGGAAATCCTGCCGGAAATCGCGATCAAATACCTGCTGGTCGACTTCGGCGGGGGACGGGAAGCGGCGGAACGGGGCGCGGAGCAGCTCTCCTTTGCCGCCAACGTGGCGTTCACGGGCGCCCACCAGCGCCTGATCCTGCAAGTCGCCCGGGCTTACTTCACCCTGGACGGGGTGAATGCCCAGTTGGAGGCGGTCCGCAAGGGCCTGGAGGATGCGCGCCGGCTGCAGCAATCGGCCGAGGCGCTGCAGGGCCGCGGCCTCGCCACGGTGGTGTCGGTGCAGCTCGCCCGGCGCAACGCCGCCCAGTCCGCCTACGACCTGGTGCAGGCGACGGCCGCCCGGCACGACGCGATGTATGCGCTGCTGCAAGTGCTCGAACTGCCGCCGACGACCCGACTCCTGGTGCAGGACAGCTTCGACCGGCCGCTGCCCCGTGCCGCGGTGGGCACGGTCGACCGCCTGATGGCCGACGCGCTGCGGCAGCGGGCGGATCTCCTGGCCGGCCTCGCCCGCCTGCGCGCCGCCGACGCCGGGATCGCCGAGGCCCGCGGCGCACTCAGCCCCAAGCTGCTGATCGACAGCAACCTCCAGGGCAACATCGGCCGTATCTCCGTCGACTCCGGCCGCTACGAGGGCATCGCGCAACTGCAGACCGGCCTGTTCCTGCGCTTCGAATGGCCGCTCTACCAAGGAGGCATGCGGCAGAACCAGGTCCGCCTGGCCGAGTCCCGCCGCAACGAGGCACGGGACGCGCTCGACGCCAGCAACACCGCCGCGCTGCGGGAGGTGGCCGTTGCGTACGACCAGGTCCAGACCGGCCTCAGCCAGTATGATGCAGCGTCCGTGTTGCGTTCGGCGGCACAGACCGCGTTCGACTCCGCAAGCGATGCCTTCGCCCATGGTGTCGGCTCGTTCACCGACGCGGTGAACGCCTCGACCGCGCTGGACGCCGCCCGCGCCGCCGTGGCCCGGGCGCACGCGCAGGTGCTCGTGAACGCCGCCGGGCTTGCCTTCGCCACCGGCGCCCTGACATCCAGCGCCGACCTCGAACAACTGCGTCCTTGAAACTTATGCGTCGTACCCGCACGGCATGGCAACGACGCACTCCGAAACGACCGATGCCGATCCGTTGGACTTCTTGGAAGCTTGACGACATCACTCGGATTGGCAGCATGGGCGCGATCATATTTCGTTCGCTCGCCATCCTCATCGCGTGCCTCCCGCTATGGGGCTGCTTCGGCTTGGGGTCTGTCCGGCTTAGAGCGGACCAGATCGGATACTCGCGTGCGCTGCTGGATGCCGAGAAAGAAGCGACGCTGTTGAACGTGGTGCGACTACGCTACGCCGATGTCCCCGTTTTTCTCGACACCACCCAGGTGATCGCGGGATATCAGCTGCAGCGCAGCATCACGGGCGGCTATCAAGTCTTCCCCAATGCTGCGACCAGCACTCTTCTGAGTGGCGGCGGAGCGCTGCAGCTACAGGAGAACCCAACGTTCACCTTCCAGCCGGTGACGGGCGAAGGTTTCGCGACGAGCTTCATCCGTCCGCTATCGCCGACGACGTTGCTGTCGCTCACCCTCGGTGGCCTGCCCGTGGACCTCCTCTTTCGGCTTGGCGTTCAGTCGATCAACAGGCTTAACAACTCGCTTGCACTGGCGTCGGAGGTGCAAGAAGGGTCACCGGACTTCTTTCTGCTGCTGCACGATCTCCGGGCCTTGCAGATTGCCCGGCTGATCGACCTCCGCTTGGGCGACCCGCCGAAACAGCCACCAGAAAAGGGCACGAACGCCGCCGGCGTCACGTCCGCGGAGCGCATCCATCTGTTCTTTCTGGCAACTCAGGATCGGCACCTCGAACTCCTGATAGGCGAGACGAAGCGGCTTCTCGGTCTATCGCCCGATGTCAGCGAGGTCGAGATCGTCTATGGGCTGCATCCGTCCTCGCCGACGCAAGTGGCCATCCTGACACGATCGATGCTCGGCGTGCTCGGTCAGCTTGCCTTTTCGATCGAGGTGCCAGCGAACGACGTAACACGCGGCCGTACCCTGGCCACCATGGGCGCCACCGGCATCGAGCGACTGCCTTCGGTGACGATCCGTTCGGGGAAGGCGGCGCCGGAGGATGCCTTCGCCGCCGTCGAGTATCACGGCAACTGGTTCTGGATCGCGGACGGCGACTTCAACAGCAAACTCGCCTTCACAGTCATTCAGATCTTATTTGCGCTCGCGAAGGTGAGTCACGCGCCTGGGACCATCATCACCATACCAGCGGGCTGAAGCGGGCTTCAGCTCAGTGCGTCACCGGGTTGCGATGCGCAAGCGCCGATCGTGCTGAATTTGAGGCACCGCCGTGCAAATCTGAGCAACCCACTTCTAGGCGGTTCGCGGCATGCAGAGCAGTGTCCGCCTATGTGTTCCAAGCCGGCCGAAACGCCACATCGGAACAAGCCCGGCTTGGACGCCAAGCTTGCGCAAAAATCCTCGAGCGCCTTGGCGGTCCTGATCGGCGAAGGGTTCCCGGTGTTCTACGAGGATGACGACAACCGGTTCGGCACAGGCCTGCCGGCGTTATGATCGGCCTTGCATATGGCGCACTGGTCATGTGGCTCGTCGAACACCGCCAAGTGTGTGCGGTAGCTTCTTGACCGAACAAGCCTGCTCGTGTTGACCATGCCGGCCGCGCCGGCTTGGGCGGAATGCCCCGGCTGCGGCAAGCTGCAGGTGCTGCCGGTTCCGGCCGCGCACCACGTTCGACGCTGCGATCGCTGTGGATATTCATTCGGCCACGGTTTGTTGCGCACTCGCGTGGCCTTGGCGCTCGGCCTGACGGCGCTCATCCTGTTCACGCTGGCCAACCTGTCGCCGCTGATGGGGATCGAGCTCGCCGGGCGCGGGCAGAGCGTGCGACTGACGTCGGGCATCGGCGGGCTGACGGGGTACGGCATGCTGCCGCTGTCCCTGTTCGTGCTATTGATCTCGGTCGTGGCACCGCTCGGTCGGGTGCTCGGACTGTGTATCGTGTTGCTCGCGCTGCGCTCCGGCCGACTCGGACCTGCGCTGGCCCGCGTGATGTGGCTGGCCGAGCGGCTGCGGTCTTGGGCGATGCTGGACGTCTTGCTGGTCGGAACGCTGGTCGCACTGACCAAGCTGCACGACCTTGCGCGGGTGCAGATCGGGGTCGGGCTGTGGTCGCTGGGCCTGCTCGTGCTGACGCTCGCGGCCTTCGAACTCGCGGTCGACCGTCGCGCGCTATGGGACCAGCTGCAGCCGCCTGCACCGCTCACCACGGTCTCGCGTACCGATTGCATCGGTTGCGGATCGTGCGGATTGGTGCAGCGGCCGGCGACGCGATGCGCGCGCTGCCACGTGCGCCTCCATCGCCGCAAGCCCGCCAGCATGGACCGGACGGCGGCGTTGGTTTTGACCGGGCTCATCCTCTATCTGCCGGCGAACCTCTATCCGGTGCTGACCGTCGTCTCGTTCGGCCGCGGCGCGTCCGCAACAATCTTCGGCGGCGTCGTCGAGTTGCTCGACGGCAGCGACTGGCCGCTCGCCGTCATCGTCTTCACGGCGAGCGTGGCGGTACCGCTGCTGAAGCTGGTCGGCCTTGCATGGTTGCTGCTCTCAACGCGGCTGTCGCGCCGCCGTCGGCTGGCGGACCGGACGCGGCTGTATCGGCTGATCGAGCTGGTCAGCCGTTGGTCGGCGGTCGACATCTTCGTCGCCGCGTTGCTAACCGCGCTTGTAACGTTGGGCAATCTGGCGACGACCGAACCCGGCCTGGGAGTGCTCGCCTTCGGCGCAGTCGTTTTCGTCACCATGGTGGCGACCGAATGCTTCGACACCCGCCTGATGTGGGATGTCGCGGGGGCGAACGATGCCTGATCATCCGCTGGCCCAGGCAGTGTCCGAGCGGCACCGCTTGCCTTTGGTGTGGCTGGTGCCCCTCGTTGCCGCCGTCGCGGCGATCTGGCTCGGGTACCGCGCGTTGGCGCAGCGCGGGCCGACCATCGAGGTGTCGCTGCAGAGTGCCGCCGGGCTAGAGGCGGGCCGGACGGTGGTGCGACACAACCAGGTCGAACTCGGCCGGGTGGTCGCTCTGAAGCCGACCGCAGACTTGTCGCGGGTGACGCTGACGGTGACGATGAACCGTTACGCGCAGGGCCATCTGAACGAGGGTACCCGGTTCTGGGTCGTGCGGCCGCGATTGTCCGCCGAGGGGATTTCGGGTCTCGGGACCCTGATCTCCGGCGCCTACATTGAGATGGAACCCGGTGCCGGTGCGGCGACCACGCGCTTCACCGCCCTCGAGGACCCGCCGGTCGTTGCCAGCGACGTTCCCGGCACCGAGTATGTGCTGCATGGGCAACGCCTAGGCTCGGTCAGCCAGGGAGCGCCGGTGTCGTTCAACGGCATTACCGTCGGCGAAGTTCTGGGCTACACCTTGTCGGATCAAGACGGCGGCGCGACTGCGCATATCTTCGTGCGCGCGCCGCACGACCAGTTGGTGCACGTCGGCACACGATTCTGGAACGCGTCCGGCATCGCGGTCGCGCTCGGCAGCGACGGCCTGCGGCTGCAGACAGAAAGTCTGCAAGCCATCCTCGCCGGCGGGGTCGCGTTCGGCGTGCCGCGCGACGGAACGCCGGGCACGATCGCCGAGCGGCTGTCGACGTTCACGCTATACGGGGACGCGGATGAGGCGCGTGACGCACTGTTCACCCGCCGGGTTCCGTTCCAGCTGCGCCTGCCAGGTAGCGCCCAGGGATTGCATGCCGGTGCGCCAGTGCGCATGCAGGGATTGCAGGTCGGCGAGGTCACCGACGTGCATATGGAATTCGACGCACAGCGCGGGACCATCGCGGTGCCGGTGACCATCGCGGTGGAGCCGCAGCGGGTCACGCTGCTGCATGGCGTTACGTCGGAACAGGGGTTCGAGCAGCGCGCCTACGACGCGTTCAGGATGTTCGTCGCGCGTGGGCTGCGGGCCAAGCTCGCATCGGGAAGTCTTATTACCGGGCAGAGGCTGATCTCGCTCGACTTCGACGCCGACCCCGCGCCGGCTCAGCTGATCGAGGGCGAAGGACCGCCGGAGTTGCCGATGGTGGAGAGCGGCGACCTCGACTCGATCATGCAATCGGCGAAGGACCTACTGACCGGGCTGAAAAGCACCGTCGCGTCATTGAACCAGATCGTCGGTTCGAACGAGGTCAAGCGCTCGGTGCGGTCGCTCGATCGGTCGTTGGCCAATGTCGATCGATTGACCCAGCAGGCAAGCCTGCAAACCGGTCCGCTGTTGATCGGCCTGCGCGCGGTGGCGCGGTCGGCGGATCAAACTCTGGCGGAGGCGAAGACGACGCTGGCGACAGCGCACGCGGCGGTCGGCAACGATGGCGGCGGTGGCAACTTGGCCGATGCACTGGCGGAGCTGCGGCAAACCGCCCGCTCGGTGCGTGCTCTTGCCGATTATCTCGAGGGCCATCCGGGATCGCTGGTCTGGGGCAAGAGCGGAGACGTGAAATGAGGGCAGTGCGTCGGCGCGTGCTCGGCGTTGCCCTTGGGCTGGCCGTGCAGGCGGGATGTACCGGCATTCCTGAAACGAGCTACTTCATGCTGTCCGCGGTGCCCGTCGGCGCTCCGGAGAGCACGCCTGCGTCTCACAATGCGGCCTCCATCACGGTCGCCACGGTACGGCTTCCCGGCGTGCTCGACCGATCGCAGATCGTCACGGCGACGAGTGCCAACACGGTCACGGTGCGGGAATTCGATCGCTGGGCGGAACCGCTCGATCAGATGGTGCGGCGCGTCTTGCGGGAGGATGTCGCGCAGCGACCGGCCGGTCACCCTCGTGGCGTGGCACGTATCGCGGTCCAGATCGATGAGTTCATGGGGCATGCCGACGGCACGGCCCGGTTGGCCGGGCAGTGGTGGTTGATGTCGGATACCGACGGCACCCACCCGGGTTCGGTGCGGACCTTCCAATTCCAGGTTGCGACCGGCTCGGCGGACATGTCGAGCACGGCCTTGGCGCTGAGCCGGCTGCTGGGGCAACTCGCGGCAGACATCGCCGGGACCGAGCTGCTGTAGCAGGGCCGGAGGCGGTCGAGGTAGGCGTCCCGATCCGCTGGTCCGGCAACGGCCGGCCTGACCGGTGCCGCACGCTACAGCGCGAGCTTTGCAGCACTGCGTGCAAACCTCAGTACGCCTTTAAGGACGATTACGTTCAGATTGCCTCATATGAACTAAATATTTGCCCTCTCTACCACAATAGGTAGAGCACCTAGGCGAGTCTATCATTGTCGAACATGCTCTAGCAGCATAGGGCGGCACTGGCACTAGCCTTACGTTGTGCGTGTTGTGTTTTGATCGTGCGTGCTGTTTTACACCGTGCGCGGGGAACTTGCAGCCAGCACCGCTTTCGGATCACGCCGATACAAAACAGAGCAACCAGATCCTAACACTGTCGGCCGGATTGCAGCAGTTTGCGGGTGCCGCAGGCGGAGCGGGCACTGTCACCGAATACTCAAAGTGAAAAGCCGGAAGCCGTTCATGACTTCTACGAATGAGATAGGACTGTTTCCAAGGACTGGGGCAAGGGCCAAACGGCCGGCTATCACGACTGGACTTTGAGCAGCAACGATTGGGCATCCGTCGCTAAAACCTACCCGATTTTGTCTCACGGCATGGCAACGATCGACGCCGACATCGTCATTGCCGACCTAATGCATTCTCGCAACGCGGTGACCCAGCGGCTGCCTGCATCGGCGCCCCGCCCGTCAAACATCGAGGTTCCTGATCATGTCCGCAGCCGTCAACGCAGTCTCCGCCCGCACCGTGCTGTATGATCGCAACGGGGCAACCGTACGGATCACCCTGAACCGACCCGAAAGCCTCAACGCGCTCAACAGAGCCGCCGTTGCCGAGCTTACGGCCGCGTTTGAACAAGCGCGCGCCGACGCCGACATTCGCGGCGTAATCCTGACCGGCGCGGGGGAGCGCGCTTTCATCGCCGGCGCCGACATCGGCGAGATCGCGCGGGCAACGCCCATCCAAGCCGAGCGCAGCGCGCGCGCCGGCCAGGAGTTGATGAGCCTCATTGAAGAACTGGGAAAGCCCGTTGTCGCCGCGGTGAACGGCCTCGCGCTCGGCGGCGGCTGCGAAGCGGCGATGGCCTGCACCATCCGGATCGCCAGCAGCCACGCGAAATTCGGCCAGCCCGAGGTCAAGCTGGGCCTCATCCCCGGTTTCGGCGGCACCCAGCGCCTGCCGCGCCTCGTGGGCAAAGGCCGGGCGCTGCAGCTGATCCTGACCGGGGAGATGATCTCGGCCGAGGAAGCCTGGCGAATTGGCCTGGTCAACGAACTCGCCGAACCCGCCGAGCTGATGGACCGTGCCGCCGCGCTCCTCGCGCGCATCTACGCGAACGCGCCGCTCGCCAGCGCCTTTGCCATAGACGCCGTCAACCGCGGGCTGAATGCGCCATTGCCGGTGGGACTCGCGCTCGAACGCAGCCTGTTCGCACTCTGCGCGGCCACCGCCGACAAGACCGAAGGCACCACCGCCTTTCTCGGAAAACGGCCGCCGTCGTTCAACGGGTCATGAAGGGTCCGAGCAGACCAAGGGAGACCGCGCAATGACCAGCACCGGCCATATCTTCTCCGGGCTCAAGGTGGTCGATCTCGCGAGCTATATCGCGGGCCCGGCCGCCACGACCATCCTCGCCGATTTCGGTGCCGACGTGATCAAGGTCGAGCCGCCCAACGGCGGGGATGCCTACCGGTACTTCTCGCAGACCCCACCCAACCCGCAGAGCGAGGTCAACTACGCCTGGCAGCTGACCAACCGCAACAAGCGCGGCATCGGCATCGACCTTAAATCGACCGACGCGAAGCCGGTGCTCGAGCGTCTGATCCGGTGGGCCGATGTCGTCGTCGTCAACTTCCCGCCGCGGGTGAAAGCGTCGCTGGGCGTGACCTACGAGGCGTTATCGCCGCTGAACGCGCGCCTGATCTACGCCGACATCACCGGTTACGGCACAGAAGGCCCCGAAGCCGACACACCGGGCTTCGACGTCACGGCCTATTGGGCGCGCTCGGGCCTGATGGAGGTCACGCACGACGCCGGCAGCCCGCCGACGCTGCCGATCCCCGGCATCGGCGACCACGCGACCGCCATGACGCTGTATGCGGCGATCGTCACCGCGCTCTACGTCCGCACGTCGACTGGCAAGGGCAGCCACGTGTCGACGTCGCTGATCGCCAACGGTATCTGGGCCGCCGCCGCCTGGGTCGAAGGCGGCCTGAACGGGGGGCATTTTTTCCCGCAGCACGATCGCAAGAACCCGCCCAACGCGCTGCTCAACCCATACCAGACGGCCGACCGGCGCTGGATCCTGCTGGTGGCGGCGCAGCGCAAGGACTGGCCAGGTTTCGTGAGGGCCATCGGCCGGCCCGAACTGGCACAGGACCCGAGGTTCTCTGACGAAAATCGCGGAGCCAACGCCGCGGCCTTGGTCGACGTGCTCGACACGCTGTTTGCCAGCCAGGATCTGGCCACCTGGAAACAGGTGCTCGGCGCCGGGCGGGTGATCTTCGGGGTCGTGCAGACCGCGCACGAGATCATCAACGACCCGCAATTGGCCGCCAATTCCATCGTGGTGCCGCTCGAACGCGAGGGGTGCCCGCCCGCCCGCACGGTCAGCACACCGCTGCAGATCATGGGCGCCGCGAAGGTCAAGCCCACCGCCGCTCCTCGTTTCGGGGAGCATGGCGACACCGTGTTGCAGGAGCTCGGCTTCAGCGAGGCGGAGATTGCGCAACTCAACACATCCGGGGCGGTCGCGCGACCGACCTGACGGTATCCGCCATTCCATCGGAGATCCACCATGACCGAAGACGAGATTCGCGCCACTGCCTACGCAATGCCTTTCACCAGCCCGGCCTATCCGAAGTTCCCGTTCCGCTTCGTCAACCGCGAGTTCGTCATCATCGCCTACCGCACCGACCCGGCGGCGCTGGCCCGTGTCATTCCGGCGCCGCTGCGCCCGGCCGAGCCGATCGTGAAGTACGAGTTCATCAACATGCCGGATTCCAGCGGCCTCGGTGCGTATACCGAAACGGGGCAGGTCATCCCGGTCACCCTCAACGGCGTCGCCGGCGGGTTCACCCACGCGATGTATCTCGATAACGAGGCCGGGATTGCCTCGGGCCGCGAGTTGCTCGGCTTCCCCAAAGTGCTCGCGCAGCCGAAGCTGGACATTCGCAACGACGCACTCGTCGGCACACTGGACTACAACGGCGTGCGGGTGGTCACCGCCACTATGGCCTACAAGTTCCAGCCGCTGGACATCGCGGCGGTCGGCAAGACACTCGCCGCGCCGGGCTACCTGCTCAAGGTCTTGCCGCACGTCGATGGCTCGCTGCGGATTTGCGAGCTGGTGCGGTATTTCGTCTCCGACGTGATTGTAAAGGGGGCGTGGACCGGACCGGCCTCGCTCGAACTGCACCCGCACTGCTTCGCTCCGGTGGCCAAGCTACCGGTGCTCGAGGTCCTGTCGGCGACGCATATCGTCGCTGACCTAGCCATCGCCGGCGGCGAGGTGGTTCACGACTACCTCGCGCCGCGCGCCGCCGCCGCTTCCGCCGCCTAGCAACTCGTCCAGGAGCGACCGATGCCAGACGCCAATGCTGCCTCACGTCCGCCGCTGCCCGCGCCGGACAGCGACTTCTACAAGATCCACGACGTGCTGAGCGAGAGGGAGCAGGCGCTGCTCCAGACGGTGCGGGCGTTCATGGAGCAGTCGGTCGCGCCGGTGATTAACCGATACTGGGCCGACGACGCGTTTCCATTCGAGTTGCTCCCTGCGATCGGCGATCTCGGCATCGTCGGCGTCGGCGTCGACGGCTACGGCTGCCCCGGCGGCAGTGCGTTGCTCGACGGCTTCATCGCCATGGAACTCGCACGCGTCGATCCGTCCATCGCGACGTTCTACGGCGTGCATAGCGGGCTCGCGATGGGCTCCATCTACCTCGGGGGCTCTGAGGCGCAGAAGCAGCAATGGTTGCCGCCGATGGCGCGTCTGGAGAAGGTCGGCTGCTTTGGGTTGACCGAGCCGCTCGTGGGCTCCGGCGCAGGCGGCGGCCTGCAGACCACGGCCAAGCGCGACGGCGAGTTCTGGCTGCTGAATGGCCAGAAACGCTGGATCGGCAACTCGCCCTGGTGCGACGTCTCGATCATCTGGGCACGCGACGTCGACGACAACCAGGTCAAGGGCTTCATCGTCGAGAACAAAAGCACGCCGGGTTTCTCGGTCGAGAAGATCGAGCGCAAGATGGCGCTTCGGGTGGTGCAGAACGGCGTCATCACGCTCGACCACTGCCGCGTGCCGGAGGCCAACCGCCTGCAGGGTGACCGATCGTTCCGCGACACCGCGCGGGTGTTGCGCCTGACGCGTCAATACGTGGCCTGGGAGGCGGTGGGTTGCAGCATGGGCGCCTACGAGCACGCGCTCCGCTACGCGCAGACGCGCGAGCAGTTCGGCAAGCCGATCGGGTCATTCCAAATGGTGCAGGACCTGCTGGCCAAGATGCTCGGCAACATCACCGCCTCGCAATGCATGGTCATGCGGCTCGCGCAATTGCAGGACGAAGGCCGCCTGCTCGACCAGCACGCTTCGCTCGCCAAGGCGTTCTGTACGGTCCGCATGCGCGAGACGGTCGCCTGGGCGCGCGAGTTGTTCGGCGGCAACGGCATCGTCCTCGATTACCACGTCGGCCGGTTCTTCGCCGATTCCGAAGCGCTCTACTCGTACGAGGGCACCCGCGAGATGAACTCGCTGATCGTCGGCAAGGCGGTCACCGGGTTCAGCGCCTTCGTCTGACGCAACCAGCAGAAAGGCTCTCAACATGAATGGACCAATCGACCGGGTTGCCATCATCGGCACCGGCGTCATCGGGGCGAGTTGGGCGGCGCTGTTCCTGGCCAAAGGGCTCGACGTCGTCGCCACTGACATCGCGCCCGACGCCCGGCCGAAGCTCGACGCGTTCATTACGGCGGCCTGGCCGGCCCTCGAGCAGGCCGGCCTGTACCCTGGCGCCTCGCCCGCCAAGCTGCAGTTCACCAGCGACCTTGACGAAGCGGTCGCCGGCGTCGGACTGGTGCAGGAGAACGGGCCGGAACGGCTCGACTTCAAGAAGACCCTTTACAAGCACCTCGACGAGATTCTGCCGCCCGACACGATTATCGCCTCGAGCTCGTCGGGCCTGACGATGAGCGAGATCCAGTCGGCCTGCCTGCTGCATCCAGAGCGCTGCGTGATCGGGCACCCGTTCAATCCGCCGCACCTGATCCCTTTGGTTGAGATCGTCGGCGGCAGCAAGACGTCGACGGCGACGATCGAGCGGGCGATCGCGTTCTACCGCGGCATCGGCAAGCGGACCGTGCAGGTGCGCAAGGAGGTGCCGGGCCACGTCGCCAACCGGCTGCAGGCGGCGCTGTTCCGCGAGATCGTGCACCTGATAGCCGAAGGCGTGGTGAGCGTCGCTGACGCCGACACCGCGGTATCGTGGGGGCCGGGCCTGCGCTGGGGCGTCATGGGCCCCGCCCTCCTGTTCCATCTCGGCGGCGGCGCAGGCGGCATCGAGCACTTCTTCGACCAATTCACTGGCCCGCTGACTGCCTGGTGGCATGAGCTCGGCACTCCCGAGCTCACCCCTGAGGTACGGGCGACGATTATCGCGGGCATCCATGAGGAGGTGCAATCGCGCACCGTCGACGAGCTTTCCGCCTATCGCGACACGGTGCTGCAGGGGCTGCTCGCCCTCCGTCAGGCCGAGGCCTGAGCCATGAACGAAGTTCGGCTCACGCGGGTCGTGCGCGCCGACAAAACGAGCGCGGCGCATGGCCGACGCGAGGTGGTGATCGTCGACGGCGGTGCCGGCGGCGTGGAATTGGCGGCTTGCCTCGGCCGCCAGTTCGGCCGGTCGACCATGAACGCGAATCTGGTCGACTGCAGCACCGGCCATCTGTGGAAGCCCCGGCTACACGAGCTTGCGGCCGGACTGATCGGGGCGGGCGAAGACGAGCTGTCGTTCCTTGCGCTCGGCCGGGCAAATCACTTCCAATTCCGCCTGGGCACGCTGACCGCGCTCGATACGGGTGCCAAGACGGTCTCGATCTCTCCGGTCCGCGATTCGGAGGGCAACGAATTCCTCGCCGAGCGGCAGCTCAGCTACGATGTCCTTGTGCTCGCGTTCGGCTCCCAGGTGAACGATTTCGGTGTGCCGGGCGTCGCCGAGCACTGCCACATGCTCGATAGCGGCGAGGACGCGCTCGCCTTCCGACGGCGCGTCCTCGAACAAGCCGTCCGTGTCGCCGACGGTGTGCTCGATCGCCTGCGCGTCGGCATCGTGGGCGCGGGCGCGACCGGCGTGGAACTTGCTGCCGAACTGCATCGTGCGATCGGCGCCATGCATCGTTTCGGCGGTCTGATGCCCGTCGGCCAGCTCGAAATCACGCTTGTCGACATGGCGACTCGCGTGCTCCCGAACTGTGACCAGGCGACCTCGGCCTTTGCCGCGCGTGCGCTCGCGCGGCTGGGCGTTGAAGTGCGACTGAACGCTGGCGTGAAGTGACTGCGCAGGGCCTGGTCCTGAACGACGGCAGCACCGTGGCCTGCGCGCTCCGGGTCTGGGCGTCCGGGGTGATCGGCCGGCCCGTTGCCACGCGCCTGGCCGGGCTGCAGCTGGACCGCTCGCGCCGGATCATATGCGACGACCATCTGCGCTGCGCGGGTGCGCCCGACGTGTTCGCACTCGGCGACTGCGCCCTGGTCGTCGACCCGGCGACGCAGCATCGCTGCCTGCGACCGCCCAGGTCGCCCACCAGCAGGCCGCGTACCTGGCCCGGCTGCTCGGCGGGCCCAGGAGCCCCAGCCGTTTCCGCTACCGGCCGCGCGGCTCGCTGGTGTCGTTCGGCCACGAACCGGCCGCCGGCGAGGTCCCGATCGGGCGGCGCACGCAGCTGACCTTCAGCGGCAGGCTTCCGCGGCTGCTTTACACCTCGCTGCAACTCGCACACCGGGCCGAGCTGATTGGCTGGCGTCGCGCCGTCACGCTGCTGACGGCCGAGCGTTTGCAGCGGATCACGGCGCCACCCGTCAAGCTGCATTGACCGCCCCTCGCTCAACCCCGGGCCCCGTGCCGTGCAGCTCCGTCGCCACCCTCGCGTTGGGTGGATGCACCGTCACCGGCGCGCCCTCGTTCACTCTGTTCGACGCTTTGTTCCCGGCCTGGATGTTCTGCGCGCTGATAGGGATCGCCACCGGGATCGCGACCCGGATCGCCTTCGTCGCCTCGGGCTTGGCGACCATCCTGCCGTATCAGCTGTTCGTCCACGCTGCGATCGGACGATGCGCCGCGCTGTTCGTCTGGCTGCTCTGGTTCGGGCGATGACATGGGAGCTGCCAGAACGCGCCGCCATCCAGCCTGGGCGAGAGTGATGTCGCCCGTCATCGTCGCGGGTAGGGTCGGGTTCGCTGTCGAGCAGGATCGGCGCTGGTTGGCACTGCCCTCCACCGACGACGTCAGCATCGCCGTGGGCGAGAACAGCCAGGTTGAACAGGGCGACCTGCTGTTCCAGCTCGATCCAATGCCGTATCAGCTGACTGTCCGGCAGGGGCAGGCCGATTTCGCCCTGGGGCAAGCCGCGCGGAAGACCCAGCGGCGCCTCCTGCCGACGCAGCGATCCAGCGTCGTCGTGGCGGGGGAACGAGGCCGGGCGTGCCGCCTCCAACCTGGAACCGGCGACCCGCACCGTCTACCGGCTGGCTGCGCCCGCTCGCGGCCAAGGGCTATGTGTCGAGCCAGCAGCTCGATCAGGCCGCGACCGCCGCTCGGGACGCGGCGACGTCGATTCAACAGGCCAAGGAGCAGAGATCTGCCCACGGAACACGAGCCGATGCGACCGCGTGACCGCGCCGGCCTTGGCCTGTTGCCGCTGCTCGGCGGGTGTGCCTTCGCCCTTTGGATGGCGCCACAGCGCCCGGACCAGCCTTGGCACCCGAGCGTGACCGCGACCGGCGTGGCAATCGCCGGGTCGCCCGACCACGGGCAGGCGACCCGCGACTACGTGCTGCCGGCCAATCCCGACATCGCCGGGCTTACGCCCCGGCTCCGACCGACCCGGCCAAGTAGTACTCACTCGCGGAACTCATCGACAACGCCAAGTCGAACGTTTCGCGGACGCGGGTCGCGTGGAACGACGCCCGCCGGGCCGCTTTTGCCGAAAGCGCTTACCTGCCGAAGATCACCGCCACCGCGGTCGGAGGCTACCAGGCCAGCAACGGACGCGATGCCGCCGCCGGCGGCCCTTCGCTCGGCAGCAGCTCGGCCAGCGGCGCGGTCTCGGCCCTCGCGCTGCAATGGCTGCTGTTCGATTTCGGCCAGCGCGGCGCGATCGTCGATGCCGCCAAGCAGCAATCGGTGATCTACAACATTGGCTCACCGCGGCCCATCAGGCTCTGATCAAACACGTCAGCACGGCGTACTACACCGACGCCGCGGAGCAGGCGCGGCGCGCGACCGCCGCCGACGCGCTCAGCAACGCCAAAGCGGCGCAGGGCGCGGCCGAGGATCGCGAGCGCAGGCCCTCGCGCGCCGGCCCGACATGCAGACCACGTTCGCCGCGCAGCAGGCGAGCTTGGCGGGCATCCGCGCGGCCGAAGCAGAGTTCAAGCCCAAGATCTTCGTCTCCGGCACCGGCGCCTACAACTCCGGCGGCCTCGCCGTGACCGCTTTGCCCGGCATTGGCCAACAATCCCCGACCGTGAACATCAACGGCAACCGGTTCAGCGGCAGCGCCTTCGCCGGGATACCGCTGCCGCTGTTCGATGGCGGCACCCGCTCGGCCAGGTTGGCGCAGGCCCGCGCCGAAGCCGACAGCGCCGAAGCTCGTCTGGACCAAGTCCGCCAAGACGCCGTACGCCAGATCGCCATGGCCGACCGCGCGCTCCGCACCAGCCTTGCCGCGCATGCTGCAGCGACCGCCGTGGTGACCGCGGCGCAGGCGACGTTCGACGCCGCGCTGACCGCTTATTCGAGCGGGGTCGGCTCTATCACCGACCTGACCAATTCCGGAACCCTGCTCCTCCAGGCCAAGATCACGGCAATCGACGCCTACGCCACCGCGCTGTCATCGGCGGCGGCGCTGGCGCTGGCGCTGGCGACCGGCGCCCTCGGCTGGCGCCCGACCATGCCGCCCAAAGTCTGCCATGACCCGCACCCTCATTCCTTTAGTGGTGCTGGTGCTAGTCACCATCATGGGCGTGGGCGGCCTCCGACGCTTTCCAACCGCAATCCGGCTCTCATTTGACCCCGCCGCCTGCTTTGCAGCCCTCTCGATCTATTTTACTTGGCGAACGATCTTCCCGATATTCCCGTCGCTCGGCGCCGGGGCGGATGCCGGGGCACTGGCGCTGCGCGTGGTAGGCGGCGCCTGGTGGCTGTTTTGCGCACGTCTGGTGGCCGTAGTGCTGTGGTTCACGCTGCACCGCGATCGAAAATCACGCGCGACCCGGCTGTTCTCCGATTTATCGACCGCCGGCATCTATCTGGCAACGGCGCTGATCGTCCTCAACTCGGTATTCGCCCTGCCGGTCAGCGGCGTGGTCGCTACCTCGGGTGTCGTGGCCATCGTCTTGGGGCTAGCACTGCAGAACACCTTGGCCGACGTCTTCGCCGGGTTCGAGGTGGGCATCGAAGCGCCGTTCCATGTCGGCGACCGCATCCAACTGCTTAACAATGTCGAAGGCGTCGTCATCCAGGTGAACTGGCGATCGACCCAAATCCTCACCGACGGGGACGACCTCGCTATCATCCCGAACAGCGCCGTGGGCAAAGCCGAGATCATCAACCGCAGCTTTCCAAGCCACGAGCGAGCGGATTCGGTCACACTGTCCTGCCCTGACAGCGCTCTGCCGGAACAAGTCGTAGAAACGCTGCTCCACGCAACTCTGCTGTGCCCAGACCTGCTACAGATCCCCCGCGCCAAAGGCGGTGCTAAAACGGCTTGGTGCCAAGCACAACACCTACGAGGTCTCGTTCCACGTGGCGACGACGCGACAGCTGGGGAGCACGAAGGACACGCTGCTACGCGTGTCCCGGCGTCAAACTCTACTATGCCGGCTTGCTGGACTCTGGGCACCGTTGGGCGAACACGCGGCTCGAGACAGCGGCTTCGTTTCGCGCCGGCTATTAAGGGACGTCATCGTGTTCGAATGCCTGAGCGACCCGCAACTCGCATCCCTGGCTTATGCTTTGACAACTCAGCGACTGGAACCCGGCGACAATTTCTTCGCGCAAGACCAGTTGGACTACGCCCTTTATTTGATCGCTGGCGGCGTGATCGAGATCTCACGCCTGATTGACAACGCCCCACAGATCCTCGGCTGCATCGGAGCCGGCGAGTATGTCGGTGAAATCGGCCTTCTGACCGGGGCTGCGCACGCCGCGACCGCGACCGCTAGAACCCATTGCCTCCTGTATCGATTGCCGCGCGAAGCGCTGGCTCCGCTGCTCCAACGGAACGCTCATTTAGTCGAGGCGCTTGATCGTTCGGCCCGAAAGGGCCTCGACACGCTGCATCGCGAGGTCGTCGCCCAAGCTGCTCCCGAAATCGGCAGCCCCGGTCAGTTGCTGACCCGCATCCAGACCTTCTTCGGCTTCACTGGAGCATCGAAGGTAATCGCAGGTTCCTCTTGATGGACTCTCCAGCGCAGTGAGCACTGTTCAGCACAGACTGATTAGGACTGCTCAGTTGCTCTCGACTGATCGGGCTGATCGAGCTACGCCAGTTGAGTTCACTACAACTGGTTCGCACTCCCGTGCCCCACAATGAAATCCACCGGGCTGCATCGGTCGGGGAGCCGCTCGAGCACGACCAAGCTGAGAACAAGGGCGAGAACGTCGCCGGCCACGGTGGCACGGATGGACCAGTTGGCAACGCGGGGAACTAAACCATCACAAAGGCCTCGTGGTGATGGTCTCCAAGCCGAAGCAGATCCAACCGGATGGCCGGGAACACGCGGCGCGCACCTCCAGCACATCGTCACAGGCGTCGCATCGGTGATGAAGTTCCTCAGCGGTGCCAAAAGCAGTCTTTCTTCAGTCCGTACGGATACGGCGCCACTCACTTGGCACCACGCCGTTTGCAGCTGAAAAACAGCGCGTGAAATGGCTCTGGTCGGCAAAGCCACAATCGCTTGCGATCTGGCCAAGCGAAAGCCTTGATCGCAGCAGCATTTCCCTCGCGCGTTCCAACCGCCTCTCCATGAGCCATTTGTGCGGCGACGTGCCGGTCGTCTTTTTGAAGGCTCTCGCAAAATGGCTCCGCGAAAGTCCGCTTTCACGCGCGACGTCCTCGAGCCGGATGTGGCCGTTCAGGTTAGCCATCAGCACGTCCTTTGCCCGCCGCTCTTGGAGTGGCGCAAGTCCGCCACGCGCATGAGCACCTACCACCGCGTTGCAGTATTCACGAGCCAGATGGGCTACGAACGCCAGAGCGACATGGTCCAAAAATAATCGGCTCGCCCGCTCCGGATGAGCGAAAAACGGTAACAGGCTCGAGCTGAGCGCTCTGATAACCGCGTCGTCGTAGGTTTTATTGAAGTCCAGGTTTAACGGTCCGCTGCAACTAGTCTCGTGTTGTTCATAAAACGTTCGGAACGTGGCCTTCGAGAAGTACATGTGCACATTGTCACAACTACGGGGCATGTCGATTGTAGACGGAATGGAACAATCCCCAAAGACGAACATTCCCGCGCCCTGTGCCTGTCGGAGCAGGTGCCGATTGTCGTAATAGACCTCGTGCGCTGCCATATCCTGCTGCGCAAGTACGATGAGAAAGCAGTCCTCATTCGGCGGCGAGACCAAACGAGCCTCGTCGTTCATACGGGTAAAGCGCGTAAACTGCACGGCCGATCCACGCAACGGTCGCACGCTGATGGACGGAGGCGCGGCCACCCGCATTGCGGTAGACAAGCGAGCAACATAATCAATCGATTTACTACTTTTTATCACGCGGCGTGACAGTCGGCAATGTGCAGCATCGTAACGTCAGCCGACGAAACGTTTTCCAATGCGACAAGCACTGATACAGGAGTGTGGCACAACCAACTAAGCTCCGAGAGCCGTTAAGCAAGGCACTTTGCCGACCTCAATCGATACATTTGCGCATAACGTCGCAGAGCAGATTTGTAAAGAGGGGGGAATGCCTCCAGAAGCTAGTGGGCTGGAGAACGCCGAGGCTGATCGGCAAATTGGTTGCTCCTGCGACTTAATAGTTATGTCTGCATCATCCATGCCCTACCAACGCGGCGGCATGGACTGCAACGTAGGCATAAAGCCGAGGCAGCAACCCACTGCGGACACGCCCCAGTATAATGCAGCTGCGCTCAGTCTTTTGTGATCGCAAGTTCAAACATGGCTTTCCTCTGGCGTCCGAGAGGGGCCGCGATGTTCTTCGCCGACACGCCGCTGCCGCTGTGGAAGATGTACAAGCGTGACGTGACGTTCTCGATGGGAACGGCCAGCGTCAGCCCGCATTTGTCCAAGGTGCTGGAGATGCTGCGCTGCGGTCACATCCACCCCGAACGGTTGACGACGACCAGCCGTTGGGAGGATGCGACGCAGGCCCTGCTTGAACCGCACATGAAACCCGTCATCGTTCGTCCCCGGCTGCATTCATCGTAACGTCTGCCGAGAGGAGGCCTGATGTCAGCCTACGTCATCTTCATCCGCAACCAAGATGGACCAGGCCGAGATGGACGCCTACGCGTCGAAGGATCGGTTGGCGCGGGGCGAGCATGCCATCACGCCGTTGGCTTTCTACGGTGCGGTGGAGACGCTGGAAGGTCCGGCTACAGGTGGCCTCGTCGTGCTGCAGTTCGAAGACATGTCGGCCAGCTCGCGCCTGGGATCCCTTGTTCGCTCAGCCGGTATCCGACCCCAGCTGAAGGCGGACAGCACGTAGCCGAGTTGCACCGGCGACAGGCCGAACTGCTGTTTGATGCCGGGCGCTGAGATCGAGAGGATCGCCCGGTCGGCATAGGCCACGGTGGCAAGCAGCAGCACCAGCCCGAGCAGGACGTAGCGCACGCGGGTAGGCCGGACTGCCTCCCCTGGAATCTGCGTCGTTGGCGACGGCATCCTCGGTGTTCCTCCTTGAAAACCTGCCCGGTCAGACCGGGTTGATCGGTGGCCGCCCGGCGAGCACGGCGGCGATGTTGTCCAGGGCATCGAAGCCCATCTGGTTGCGGGTCGCGACGGTTGCGCTGCCCATGTGCGGCGTGAGGAACACGTTTGGCAGCTTGGCAAACTGCTCGTCGAAATCCGGCTCGCGCCGGAACACGTCAAGCCCGGCGGCGAATAGCTGGCCCGATTGCAGGGCCTCGATCAGCGCGTCCTCATCGACCAGCGATCCGCGCGCCGCGTTGACGAAGACGGCGCCGCGCGGCAGCTGCGCGAAGGCCTCCGCCGTCATCAGTGTGCCCGATCCGCCGGGCAAGTTGAGCGAGAGGATGTCGGAGTGGGGTAGCATCTCCTCGAGCGTGGCATAGTACGTGGCCCCCTGCTCCAGCTCCGGAGGCAGCCGGGTTCGGTTGTGGTAGAGGATCGTCATTCCGAACGCGCGCGCGCGCTGCGCCACCGCCCGGCCGATCCGTCCCATCCCCACGATGCCGAGTCCGCTGCCGCCGACCTTCACACCCAGCATGTCCGGCAGGGCGAAGGAACGCCGCCAACCGCTGCGCATGATCGCCTCGTACTCGGCTGCACGCCGGCACGCTGCTAGGATCAGCAGCATGGTGAAGTCCGCGGTGCAGTCGGTGAGGCCGTCTGGGGCGTTCGTGACGATGATCCCCCGAGCCCGCGCAGCTTCCGCGTCCATGTGCTCGTAACCGGCACTTGGATTCGCGATGATCTTCACCGAAGCGGGCAGGAGGGCGATATCGGCGGCGGTGTAAGCGGCCTTCTTCCCGGTCAAGATGGCTTCGATCCCCTGCGCCTGGCACGCTTCGATCACCTCGGCCGCGGCCATGTCATGATTTGCGACGACCGCGTCGAACTCCGCCCGTGCCCGTGCGACGGTAGCGTCCGGCATGCGCCGCGCGACCAGGATCCGCTTGTCGATCACTGTCTCATCCCCTTAGAGCCACTTCAGCTCTTTGTTGTGCCAGAGTTGCGTTGCACGGGTAAATCCGTGTCAACCGGCCAATTATGCGCGTTGCCGGTTAGCACCCGACCTATGTCGGGTCGGCAGCCCCCACCGAATTTTCTGCCGAATGCTAGAGCGCCAGGGCCGCCAGCGGCTCGGCAAGCAGTCGGGCACGGCATGGATACGGGCGTCCCCGACTGCGAATATGGTTAGCGCCCCTTGAACACGGGCGAGCGTTTTTCAAGGAAGGCGCGCTGGGCCTCGGCAGCGTCCTCCGTGTGGGAGAGCTCCACTGTAATTCCCTGTTCGAACCGATAGGCCTCGCGGTAGGGCATTTCAGCCACCGTGTCGAAGGCCATCTTGGCCTTTTTCATCGCCAGCGGGCTCTTGGCGGCGATGACCTTGGCGATGGCCATGGCAGCCGGCATCAAATCGTCACGCGATGTCACCGTCTCAATAAGTCCGAGGCGGTGGAGTTCGGCCGCCGTCATCCGGTCGCCGGTGAAGATGAGGCGGCGCGCGGTGGAATGGCTGAAATGCTCGGCCAGAAAGCGGGCACCACCGGCCAACCCCACGTCGATTTCTGGCATCGCGATGTAGGCGTTTTCGGACGCAAGCAAGATGTCGGCGTGTAGCATCAACCCGACGCCCGCACCGAGCGCTGCACCATTAACGGCCGCGATCACCGGCTTGGCACAATCCGCGATCGCGAAGAAGGACTCGCGAGTCAGCCGGTTGTGGCGCCGGTAGTCACCAGGCTGCTGCGACATGCCGACGCGCTCGCGGATATCGGCCCCTGCGGAGAAGATGTTCCGCGCGCCGGTGAGGATCAGGCAGCGTATGTCGTCCCGTTCGCTGGCGGTGTCGAAGATCCACAACAGTTCCTCGCGGGTGCGCCGCCCCTGGGCATTCACCGGCGGCCGGTCGAAGGTGACGGCGGCGATGCCATCAGCAACATTTACCCGGAAATGTTCAAGATCCAAGATAAGTCACTCCAATCAAAACATGATAGAACAAGCAATCACCTGCAGCCTAACAAGAATCGCTCTGCGATTAGAATCTGTATTGTCACTTCAGAGCTCGACATCTACTGTTCCCAGATCGACACATGCTTTTGTGGGAGGAAAGAAAATGCGAAACGGACCACGCGACACAACGCTGGGCGCCACGCTGCTTGCGGTCAGCTTGCTTACGACGGCGGCTCAGGCCCAAACGCCGGAGCCGCTCCGGTTGGGCGTGATCAACGATCAGTCGGGGATCTACTCCGATGCGGGCGGCGTGGGCGCTGTCGTTGCGGCGCGGCTCGCGGTACAGGACATGGGCGGCTCCGTCCTGGGCCGCCCAGTGGAAATCCTGGTTGGCGACAATCAAAACAAGCCGGACATCGCCTCGACCGTGGTGCGGAATTGGATCGACACGCAGCATGTCGAGGTGCTGGTCGATGGCGGCGGGTCCGCGGCCGGGCTCGCGATCCAGCAAATCGCACGAGAGAAGAACAAGCTGTTTCTGATCTCCGGTTCCGGCACGACGGAGTTGTCCAACGGGTCCTGCTCCCCGGTCGGCTTCCAATGGTCGTGGGACAGCTACGCCCTGGCCTCCGGCGCGGTGAACGCGCTGATGAAGGATGGACTCAAAACCTGGTTCTTCATCACCCCGGATTACGCGTTCGGCCACGTGCTGGAGGACCAGGCAGCCACCATGGTCAAGGCCGAGGGCGGTACGGTCCTCGGCAATGCGCTGCACCCGTTCGGTGCGTCCGATTTCAGCTCGTTCCTGCTGCAGGCCCAAGCGTCCAACGCGCAGGTCGTGGCATTCGCGAATTCGGGCGGGGATGCCGTCAACGCCATCAAGCAGGCGCGCGAGTTCGGGCTGATGGGCGGCAAGCAGCATATCGCCGGCATGATGTTGAATATCACCGACGTGAACGCGTTGGGGCTGGAGGCCGCCCAGGGGTTGGTGATCACCACGTCGTTCTACTGGGACCGCACCGACGAGACGCGTGCCTTCGCCAAGCGCTTCATGGAGCAGGTGAAGCATCCGCCAACCTATCTGCAAGCGGGCGCCTACAGTGCCGTGCTGACCTACCTCAAAGCGGTGAAGGAGGCTGGGACGATCGACACCACCACGGTGGCCGCAAAGATGCGCTCGATGCGGATCAACGACGCCATGACCACCAACGGCTGGATCCGGGAGGACGGAAAGGTGATGCGGGACGTGTACGTGATGCAGGTGAAGAGCCCGGCCGAGAGCAAGGGCCGTTGGGATTTCTACAAGCCGCTCTACACCATCCCGGCGGAACAGGCTGCGATGCCGCTCTCCGAGAGTAAGTGTCCCCTGGTGAAAACGCCGGGCTGAGCGGGGGCAGCGCCTGGGCATTGCGGTCTCAGCCCAGGCGCCGCGCAGCCGGCGCCATCGTCAGGACCTCCCCCAAGCCGGCGTAATGCGGACCGGCGAGGCGTGCCAGCGGATCGAGGCGGGCACTGTCCACCTTCACGCCGTCATGCACCGCCGGGTCGAGGTGGAACATCACGACTTCACCCACCAGCAGCCGCGTGCGTGAGCGGCCAAACTCCAGCATGTGTCGTAAGCTGCATTCCAAATGCACCGGGGAGGCAGCAAGTCGCGGGGGCGCAACACGCTCGCTCGGCAGTGTCACGAGGCCCAGCGTTTCCAGCTCGCTCTCGTGCGCGCCGTATTCGAAGCTGCTGGCGTGAACCTGGTCGATGAGCCCCGCGGTGGCGATATTCACCACGAACTCCTCCGTCGCCATGATGTTGCGCGCCGTGTCCTTCAGCCCGCCCGGCTTCGGCCCAACGCTGATAGCAATCATCGGCGGGTTCGGCGCCACGAAGGTGAAGGCGCTGAACGGGGCGAGATTCACGATCCCCGCGGGCGAAAGGGTCGTCACCCAGGCGATCGGGCGCGGCACCACGACGCCGATCAGCAGCTTGTAGGCATCTTCGGGGCTGAGCAGCGCCGGGTCGATCGTCGTCATGCCGTGCAATCCGTCAGGCCGAGTTCGTGGAGGATCTGCGCCGTGTGTTCGCCCAGACGGGGTGGCGGGCGCTCGGGCCGCAGAGCAGCGCCGCCGAACCGCATTGGGCTGGCAAGCAGGCGCAACTCCGGATCGTCTGGGTGGGGCACGGGGACAACCATGCCGCGATGCACCACTTGCGGGTCGGCCAGCGCAGCCTCGATCGTGTTGATCGGGCCGTGTGGTACGCCACTGCGCTCCAGCCGTTCGAGCCAATTCGCTGCGTCGTCCGAGCGGAAGGTCGCGCCTAATAAATCCATCAACGCATCGAGGTGTTCGACCCGGCCCTGATTGGTGACGAAGCGCGGATCGGCAGCTAAGTCCGGGCGCCCCAGCACGCTGCAGAGCTGGCGGAATTGCCCGTCATTGCCGACGGCAATCACAATGTGGCCGCTGCGGCAGGCGAATACGTCCTGTGGTTGGATATTGGGATGGCGATTGCCGTGGCGGCCGGGCGCCTTACCGGTCAGCAGGTAGTTCATGCCCTGGTTGGCGAGGGTCGCCAACTGCACGTCCAGCATGGCGATGTCGATCGTCTCACCGGTATTGGTGGTGGCCCGGTGGACCAAGGCCGCCAGGATCGCCGTGGTGGCATACATCCCAGTCATCAGGTCGATCATCGGCACACCGACCTTCTGCGGGCCGCCGCCGGGCCGGTCGTCCGCCTCTCCGGTGACCGACATCAGGCCGCCGCTCGCCTGGATCATGAAGTCGTAGGCAGGCTGCGCAGATCGTGGCCCAGTTTGGCCGTAGCCCGTGACGGAGCAGTACACCAGGCGCGGGTTGATCGCGCGAAGCTCCGCCGCTCCCAGCCCATAGCGGGCGAGCGTGCCGACCTTGTAATTCTCCAGCACCACGTCGCTGCTCGCGGCCAGAGCCTTCACCACGTCCTGCCCCGTAGCCGTCGCGATGTCCACCGTGATCGACCGTTTGCCGCGGTTCACGGCCAAAAAGTATCCCGCATCCCCGGTGCTGTTGAGAAAGGGGGGGCCCCAATGGCGCGTGTCGTCGCCTTCACCGGGCCGTTCGACCTTGATCACGTCAGCGCCAAGATCGGCCAGAGTCTGCCCTGCCCAGGGACCAGCCAGGATACGGCTGAGATCGAGCACCCGGATGCCAGCCAATGGCGCCGGAGCGGCAGGGCTGTTGGGGATCATGAAAGCAGCATCAGACTAGAACCCATGGGATAGACCTTTATCCCAAGGGCGTCCGCGTGCCAATCCGTTCAGTGTGGGCCCAGGCTGATTTCTATGCGCACGACATCGGCCCGGTAGATCCCGAGCGACGCCACGACGAGGCAGCCGCTGGCGTCGGTAGCGAACCGGTCGAGATGCATCACGGGCGCGTTCAGCGGGATTTGCAGGAGGTCCGCCACATCCATGTCGGCAGTGCCCGCCGTAAACGTCTGGTGGGCATCGGCCAGATGCACTCCCGGGAGTTCGGCCACCATGCGAATGGCCGTCTGCGTGGTCAGGCGGTCAGGCGGGATGCTCTCGGCCAGTTTGCGTTCGACATACACGCCCGTGAGGAGAAAGGGCTGCTCGCCGTTCCAGTGGCGCCGGCGATAACAATGGTAGGCTGCAGCTGCTCGCCCGATGGGCAGCGGCATATCGGGCAATGCCACCGGCCCCTCCTGACTTAACAGCTCGATCCGGGCATTTTCGCGTGACTGCAGCATCCCTGCCCAATCCGTTTGCAAGGCGCACCATTGTTGTCCATCGGGGCGGCGTGTGACCACGGTGCCCTTGCTACGCTGCCGGGCGATCAGCCCTTCGCTCTCGAGCACGCCGAGAGCTTGCCGGAGGGTTGCCCGTGCAACCCCGCACTCACCGATCAGCTGCTCCAATGTCGGAATACGTTGGCCGACGGGCCACTTGCCGCTGGCGATCCGGCTGCGGAATAGTGTGGCGAGCTGCACGTAGCGCGACACAGGACTTCGCTCGAGGTAAGTGCGTCGGGGAGTTTCGGTCATGATGGCGTAGTTAGCGCCTTGGCGGCTCACCCACTACGTCCGTCAACCATGCCCCGGGGCATGGGGTGGGCCGGAATTTGCCGCTGATGGTGAGGCTCTGACGCCGCCGGCTTCTCTCCGCCCCGTTACGATCGTCCCGGAAGATAGTTGGTGGTGCAGTTCTGATGGTTCAGCGCCTGGAAGAACCTGCCCTCCGTCGATAGAAGGCTGGGCGCGACGTGCCGGTTTGCCGCCATGACCTGCTGCCCTTCGGCAATGAACACGGAGGAACCGAATTCGGTCAGCCAGGTTTGCAGTTCGTTGAAACGTTGCCGCTTGGCGTGGCGGTCGCACTCGCACAGCAGGGCGCCAAACCGCCGAACGGCGGCTTCGTTCTTCTTCCACCGGGGCGCCCAATTGCCGACATGCGGCGGCCCGCCAGGCAATGGAAAGATCGGGTTCATCGCCGCATAGTCGTGAGCGAGGTCGTAGATCGGCTCCGATAGATTATGGGCGCACTCGGTACGCAGGAATAAGGGTGGCAGCCAGCCAGCTTGCGTCCCGGCGATATCGCGCATCACCAGTTCGATGCCGGCCTTGCTCCATGCCTCTGCGATAATCCCGGCGATACGCTGGCAATCGGGGCGCTGGGCGAAATAGAAATCGCTGCGCAGCCCCGCACCGTGGCCGGCCTCCTTCAGCAGTTGGCGCGCTTTTTCAATGTCGTGGTCGAAGTGCCAGTCATCGCCGGAATACCACTGGCTGATGCCCTTCACCGGGCTGCGCCATGGCCGTCCTTGGCCCAGCATCCCCTCCGCGATGATCTGTTGGGTCGGGGTCGCGAAGGCGAGGGCGTGGCGGACGCGGATGTCGTCGAACGGTGACTGGGTGAAGTCGATCTCGACTGACGTGTGACCGGCCCAGGTGCGCAACACGGTCAGATCGTCGCGCCCCACGAGGGCGACCGTCTCGTCCGGGCTCAGCCCTGCCAGCACGGCCGGGCGTCGCTCGTCCAGCAGGGCGATCGCCTCAGTTCGTGTGTCGATCTTGCGCACCTCTACACCGACATCCGGCGGGTTGCTCCAATGGCCGGCGCGCGGCGTAAATGCAAGATGGTCGGCATCCATCGCCGCGAGGTCATAGGCGCCGAACCCTGCGACGTGCCCATTCAGCCAAGCGATTCCCCATGGGTCCGCGGCCGTCGCGCCGGCCTTGATCGCCCGGGAATCCACCATGTTTGGCGACAGCGTCAGCAGCCAATTGGGGAAAGTGGGGTAGGGCGTGCGTAGCCGGTATCGCAGCGTGTGCGCGTTGACGGCCTCCACCGCCTGCACGCCGACGACGTCGCGCCACCGCCATGCCGCCATCACGCCCTGGGCACTGATCTTGTCGTAGACCCACGCGATGTCTTCAGCGGCGAGTTCGTTGCCCGCATGGCTGCGCACGCCGGGCCGCAGCCGCACGATCCAATCGCCGTTCGGCTGCTCCTCCCACCCCAGCGCCAGCCGGGGCTGCATGGTTTCGTAGCTGGGGCAGAGCACGCCATCCGGCCCCATGCTGACCCGTGGCGCCGCTAAGGAGTCGTAGGCGAGCGCCAGGGTCATGTAGAGGTCGGGCGCGAATATGTAATTCGGATCGTCATTGTCCAGCTTACCGCCGATCGTGCCGACCGGGATCAGCACCTGCTCCGTGGTCGCGGCCATTACAGCTTCCTTTCTTGTCCAGATGCCTCTGTGGCGGTTCCGAAATACGCTGCCTGGACCCGCGCATCTGCCAGCAGGGCCGATGCCGGTCCTTCGAGCGCGATGCGCCCCTGGTCGAGCACGTAGGCGTAATCGCTCAGTTCCAGGCAGTGATGGACGTTCTGCTCGACCAGCAGGATGGTGAGCCCCGTCTCGCGCAGGGCGCCGATGACGCGAAACACCTCCTGCACAAACAGCGGCGACAGGCCCAGCGAGGGCTCATCCAGGATCATCACCCGGGGCTGGCCCATCATGCTGCGCCCGATCGCCAGCATCTGCTGCTCGCCGCCGGACAGGGTTTCCGCCGCTTGGTCCAGCCGCTCCTCAAGGCGCGGGAAGGTGTGGAATACCGCCTCCAGCGTTGTCCGTGCCCGGGCCCGCACCCGGCGGTGCAGGGAGGCACTGAGCAAGTTGTCGCGCACGGACATCCCAGGGAAGACCCGGCGGCCTTCCGGCACCATGATCAGCCCGGCCCGCGCGCGGTCGTGCGATGGCATGCGGCTGAGGTCGACCCCATCCAGGGTCACGCTGCCGGAGTGCGGCAGCAGCCCGCACAATGCCAGCATGGCGGCACTTTTCCCGGCCCCATTCGCACCGATCACGCCCACCATACCGCCCGCCGCGACATCGAGCGAGATCCCGTGCACGACGGGAACGGCGCCGTACCCGGTTCGCAGCTCCTGCACCTTAAGCAGCAAGCGCGCTCTCCCCGAGATAGGCCTCAATCACGACGGGGTTGGCGCACACCTCCGCCATGGAGCCCTCGGCGAGGATTTCGCCGTGGTGCAGCACGATCACCCGATCGGCAAGGCGGGCCACCATGGACATCATGTGTTCGATGAACAGCACGGTGGTGCCATGGGTGGCGTTCAGCCGGGTCAGCATGTCGGCCAGTTGTTCCATTTCGAGCCCCGTCAACCCGGCCCCCACCTCATCGAGCAGGATCAGTCGCGGCCGGGTCGCCCAGGCGCGTGCCAGTTCCAGGCGCTTCTGGTCGATGATGTTCAGGTCGGCCGACCGCTCGCCGGCATGCTCCGAGAGGTCGAACACGGCAAGGACCGATCGTGCCTCCTCCAACGCCGCTGCGTGGGAAGTGGCGTGTAGATAGGTCGAGGCCAGGACGTTCTCTAGCACGCTGAGTTCGCGGAAAGGCTGGGCGGTTTGGAAGGTGCGGGCGAGGCCGAAACCACAAATCTCGTCGGCGCGCAGGCCATCGATACGTTTGCCGTCGAACCAAATCTGCCCGGCGTTTGGTGGCACGAAGCCGCCTAGCAGCGCGAAGAGCGTACTCTTTCCGGCCCCGTTCGGCCCGATGATCGCCAGGCGCTCGCCGCGACGGCATTGCAGTGTGACGTTGTTGACGGCCTGCACGCCGCCGAAACGGCGGCTCAAACCCTCGACCCGCAGCAGTACTTCAGCGGAGGCGGCGGCGCGGTGGGCTGGCGGCAGGACGGGAACAGCGGCGGCGGCTGTCGCGAGGCCGCCGCGTTGTTTCGCGGCGTGCCGCCGTCGCCGTACGATCTTGCTGAGCGAGGGAACAACGCCGGAGGGCAGGAACAGCACGACGGGAATGAGCACGAGCCCGACGATGATCAGCGGCGCGCCGGCAAAATCGACCAGCGTGCGGGTCGTTTCCTGCAGGGTAACAAAGATCGCGGCGCCCACTGTCGGGCCGACAATGGCCTGGGTGCCTCCCAACATGGCCGGGATGACCATCTGCAGCGAGACTTGCCAGCTAAAGGTGCTGTCTGGGTCCAGGAACCGAATGTAATGGGCGTAAATCACGCCACCCATTGCCGTCAGCCCGGCGCTGATGACGATGGCCAGCAGCTTGAATCGCACGATGTCGATTCCGGCGCCTTTCGCCGCGGGCTCGCTTTCGCGGATGCAGAGAAAATACAGCCCCATGCGTCGCTGCCGGATCAGCACCGACAACGCCAGCACCGCCGCGGTCATTGCGAGGAAGATCCAGTAGTAAATCGCTGGGTTGCGGAAAAAGAGTTGGGCGGCGGTGGCTTTGTACGGAACCGTCAGCCCGGTAGAGCCTCCGATGAACTGCCAGCCCATGGCCAGGAAGAGAGCGATCTGGCCAATCGCGGTGGTCACCAGCGCGAAATGCAGGTGCACTAGATTGTAGCGGGCGCTGACATAGCCGATGGCGAGCGCCAGCACGCAGGCAAGCACAACGCCAGCTGCCCCGCCGAGCAACGGGTGGACCCCATATTTCGTGAACAGCACCGCCGAGGCATAGGCGCCGACGCCGAAAAACACGCCATGGCCAAAGGACAATTGCCCGGTCATGCCGCCCACGATGTTCCAGCAGGTGGCGAGATAGGCCCATAGGAAGATCGAGGTCAGGATCGAGATGGTGTAGCCATTATCGGTGATCAGCGGCCCGGCTGCCAGAATGGCGGCGGCCACGGCCAGGCCTCCGAAAATGCGGATCATCGCCGCCCCGCCAGCACGCCGTAGGGGCGGAATACCAGCAGCACGACGAACAGCACGAAGGTCAGCATGTGGCCGGTCGAGCCGTCAAAAAAGGTGGCGCCTAAGTTCTCGGTGATGCCCAGGATCACGCCGCCGACCAGCGCGCCGAAGAAGCTGCCCATGCCGCCCAGCACGATGATGAGAAAGGACAGGAAGGTGAAATCCGCCCCCATCGAGGGCGAGGCAGCAAAGATCGGCAGGAGCACCACGCCCCCGAGCGCTGCGCAGGCGATGCCAATTCCGGTGACCAGCGCCTGTGCCGCATGCGTGTTGATGCCCATTGCCTCCGCGATCGGCCGGTCGGCTGCGGCTGCCCGCACCGCGATCCCCATCCCAGTGCGCCATAGCAGCAGGTACATCACGGTGGTGGCGCACAAACCCACCCCGCCCGCAATCAGCCGGGTCAGCGGCAGCGCGATCGGCCCGATGCTGAAGCTGGTTACCGCATAGGGCACGGCGACCACGCGCATCTGGCTACTAAACAGCCCCAAAGCGGTATTCTCGATGACGTAGCTGACGGCGATCGTGATCAGCGACTGTGCCAGCAGCGATTGGCCGATCATCGGCCGCATCAGCGCCCAGTAATAGCTGATGCCAATGACGAAGAAGCCAGGCACCAGGATCAACCCGCTGACATACGGGTCCAATCCATAACGGTCGAACAACAGCCAACTGCAATACGCTGCCGCCATCAGGAACGAGCCATGCGCGAAGTTGACGATCCGGACGACGCCGAACACCAGGGTCAGCCCGATGCCGACGGTTGCGTACATCCCGCCCACCAGCGCGCCACTGATCAGACCCTGGATGACGGCGATTAGCACCCGAGGCGCCCCTGCCTGAACCCTATTTCAGCGTGCTCGTATCGAGCTTTGCCGTAGCAACCGCGGTGGGCCAGATGGTCACAAATTTCCCGTTCTGAAGCTGGGTCGCGATCACGCGGTCGATCTGGCCAACCGCCAGGCCGTCCTCGTCGAAGCCGTACGCGTTGAAGGGCTCGATCGCGAGGCCGGGGTCGCCGCTCGTCTTCAGCTTTGCGACAGTGTCCCGCAGCGTCTTCGGGTCCAGCGACTTGGCATCTTCCAACGCCGCCTTGACGAAATACATGTCGCTCCAGCCCCAGGCGGCGGCCGTGCCGGGATACGCGCCATAAGCTGCCTTGTAGGCGTCGCGAAACGGCGTCACGCCGGGCTTAGGGACGTCGTCATTCCAGTCGGAGAGGGCAACCATTCCTTCAGCAGGCGGACCCATCTTGGCGATGGTGGCGTTCCATGCGCCGGAGCCCAGGATCAGCACCGGCGCCTTCGCGGTTCGTACCGCGCGGATGATGTTCACGCCGTCCCCGGTATAGCACATCAGCAGCAGCGCCTTGGCGCCCGACGCAACGGCGCGGTTGACCACAGGCGACAGATCCGCCGTGTTGGTATGGAAGGCGATCCGGTCCGTCAGTTCGACCCCGGCATCCGCGGCAGCTTTGGTGGCTTGCGCGTTGCCGCTGGTGCCATAGGCGCCGTCCTCATACAGCACGGCAACTTTCTTCAGGTTGAGGCCCGATGCCTCGCTCAACCCGCTCAGCACCCGGAACCCGGCATAGGTGAAGGTACCAGCCAGCGTGGCACGGTTGAACACGTATTTGTAGCCCTGCTGCGTCGGTTGATCGGAGGCCGCGCTACAGATCAGCGTGCGCTGTTGCTGTTCGCCCACCGGGGCCGCGGCCATGCATGGCCCTGACGCAAACGGCCCCAGGATCAACGGCACTTTGTCGCTGGTGATCAGTTTGATTGCGAGCGTGCGCGTGACGCTCGGGACGGAGGTATCGTCCACCACGTTCAGGTGGACCGTGCGATGGTCCAACGCTGCAATTCCGCCATCGCGGTTGATTGCTTCTGCCGCAAGCTTCGCACCATTGGCATACTCGCTACCCTGATCGCCGATCGGGCCGCTGAGCGAGGAGATCATGCCGAGTTCGATCGGCGGACCGGCGGCGTAGGCCGTAGGAGTGGTGACCCCGAATGCAAGCGCGGCGATTACCGGGCAGAGGGCAGACCATGTGTGGCGCATATGTTTCATCCCTTATTGCGGGTTCTTGTTTGACCGGCAGCCGCGTTCTTGGACTTACCTTACCCCTTCTAGTGCGGAGGGTTGGATGGGCGCGTTGAGATCGTCGATTACCGGCACGGCGAGAACGGAAGGGCGGTTATGGAAGTCCTCGAGCCACGCCGCCAGCGTTGGCCTTGCTTCCTGCCAGGTCAGGTCGGGGAAGCGGAATCCGACATAGGACAATCCGCAGCCGATACTGATGTGGCCGATGTCGAACGGGCGGCTGCGTAACGCGGGCACCTCGATGTCGAGCCGGTCCACTACCGCGCGAAACTTCACGGCAAAGGCGTCCAGCAAAGCCGTTGAGCGTTGCTCCGGCGCTCGTCTGCGCTCGTCGAGCCATAGCAGCATCATGTCCAGGAGCCCGTCCCCGAGCGCCTGATGCCGCAACGCCGCCAAGCGGGCCGGGCCGAGCGGCGGCAGCAATCCGGCAGCTGGTGCGAGGCTGGCAAAATATTCCGCGATCACCGGCGAGTCGAAGAGCGACAGCTCACCGGCCAATTCGAGCGTAGGCAATTTGCCGAGCGGGTTCTCGGAAAGCAGCTCCAGATTCGGTACTGCCGCGCTGACAACCGTGCGCACCAGCTCGAGCCGCCCCGCTAACCCGGTCTCGTGCGCGGCGACCATGATCTTGCGGACGAACGGCGATCGGGGCGACCAGTGCAGCCGCATGGTCTGGTCTGGCACGCGCGTCCTCCCGGCCGTCTTATAGCACTAACAGTAACACCGTTACCAAAACCAGGGCGCGCGTCAAGCGGGCTCAGACGCTGTTGCGCGCGGCCTCTTCCAGCAGCCATCCCAGGAATGAGGCGAGCAATTCGTTTCGCGCCGTCTGTTGTGGATACGCGAGAATATAGGCACCGCCGTCCTGCAGCGCTTGCGGCAGTGGCACGACCAGACGCCCCGCCGCGACGTCCTCGCGAATGAGTGCGGTTTGTCCGAGCGCGACACCCAGTCCTTCCATTGCCGCCTGATAGGACAGTGATGAACTCCCGAAACTCGCGCTGTGAAGGCCCACGAGATCCGTGTGCCCGGTCATCGCCAGCCATTTCGCCCAGCTATCCGGAAATACCGCCGAGTGGAGCAGCGTGTGCCGGGCAAGGTCTGCGGCGCAATTGAGTTTTTTGTCTCGCAGCAGGGCAGGGCTACAGATCGGCACCAGCCGGCTCTCGAGCAAATGGTGGCAGACCATGCCGGGCCAGTCTGCCTGGCCAAGATAGATCGCCGCATCCACGTCGCCGCTGCTGAATGGGTTGGGCTCCGAGGCAATCGAGGTGCTGAGCCGAATACTGCCAGATAGCGCACCCTCGAAGCCATGAAGACGTGGCATCAGCCAGCGCATGCTGAACATCATGGAGGCGAAAATATGCAGCGGCCGCTTCCGGTGCGCGCCGACCAGACGGTTCGTGGCCGACGCCACACGGGCAAGCACATCCGTCACCGCTTCCAGATAATCACGGCCACCCGGCGTGAGCGCTACTTCCCGGTAGCCGCGCTGAAACAGGCGCACTGCCAGTTGCTCCTCCAGCAGCTTGATCTGCCGGCTCACCGCGCCGGGTGTCACGTTCAGCTCCGCGGCCGCCCGGGTGAAACTCAAGTGGCGGCCCGCCGCCTCGAACACGCGCAAAGCGTTCAAGGGCGGAAGACGCTCGGTCATGATGGCGCACTCAATTGATGTTTTCTCAATCGACCGTAGCATTTCCTTGCTTGACGGAAAACCACTCGCGGCGGGAGGGTGAGACACTTGGCCCAGAGAAGGCCCAGAGAAGGGGAGCGTGCGATGAGCATGGTCAGGCGGCTTGTGCTCGCGTTGGCGTTAGCGGCGGGAATGGGCACGTGCCTGCCGACGATGGCGGCGGAGCCGAAGCGCGGCGGCAATCTGATTTACGCCTTCTCATCCGGGCCGCGAACGCTAGACCCGTTCGTCATAAACAACACGGTCGAGATCGAGGTGGTGAATCAGATATTCGAATCCCTGGTGGCGCTCGGCGAGGATTACATGGCCAAGCCATCGCTCGCCGCGAAAGTGGATGTGAGCCCGGACGCCCGGGTGTTCAGCTTCGCCCTGCGGCACGGTGTCCGTTTCCACAACGGCAAGGAAATGACGTCGGCGGATGTGCTGGCCTCGTTTCAGCGCTACAAAGCGATCAGCCCCAATGCCGAGGCGCTTGCCGATGTGGAGGGCTTCGACACGCCCGATCCGTACACCTTCGTCATCCGGCTCCGCCATACCAACGCTGTCTTTCTCGACGTGTTGAAAACGCCGTCCTACCCGTTCGCAATTCTCCCCGCGGAACAGAAGGACAAACCGGCGGGGGCGATCGATGTGGTCGGCACGGGGCCGTTCACCCTGGGCGAATGGGTCAAGGATAGCCATCTGACGCTCAAGCGGTTTGACGGGTACAGTGCCGATCCGGCAGCGCAGGCGCTGGACGGTTACGCCGGTAAGAAGACCGTCTACGTCGATTCCGTTCGCTACAACATCGTACCCGAGCCCAATGCGCGGATGGCGGCTCTGCAATCGGGCGATGCCGACGTGACCTCCCAGATTCCGCTCAGCCTGTCCAAACGCGTCGCGGGGCAATCTGCTTTCACGGTGCAGGAAGTCTTTCCTGGCTGCCAGCAGGTGTTTTTCCAGCAGACTAAGGCACCGCCCACCGACAATCTGCTGATCCGGCAGGCGATACAGGCGGCTATGGGGGTGGACGATATCATGGATGCGCTGGGCCAGGTCTCGAAGCGCAACGCCCAGCTATCCTACCCAGGTACACCCTATTTCACCTCTGGTGATCCAGACTTCCATTACGACGTGCACGACCCGGCGAAAGCGAAGGCATTGCTGCAGCAGGCGGGATATCACGGGCAGAAGATCGTGCTACAGACGACGCCCACCTATTCCTGGCATCTCAACGCCACGCTCGTCCTCTCGGAGGAGTTGAAGGCGGCGGGCATGAACGTGGATGTGCAGACGGTTGATTGGAATACCAATTCCAACGACCGGATGTCCGGCAAGGGTGGCTGGAATATAAGCCTAACGAATTTCTGCTCGCAGCCGCTGCTCGGGCCGCAGCAATGGCGGCCCTTCGTCATGACGATCCCGCAGGTGCAGGACGACAAGGTGCTGCTGGATGCCTATGACGGGATCAATTCGTCCTTGGCGTTGGCGGACCGGCAGAAGGCCTGGCGGATTTGCAGCACCGGGTGTTCGATCAAGCCTATTTCCTGAAGGTGGGCGATTACGGCACCATCAACGTGCTGCGCGCCACCGTTCATGATCTGCAGCCCTGGTACAACATCCGGTTCTGGGGTGTGTGGAAACAGTAGCGGTTCTAGGCGGCCATGGTCCGCTTCGTCCTTCTGCGGCTAGCCCGCGCGGCGCCTGTCGTTTTCGGTGTAGCGGTGCTGACCTTCCTGCTGATGCATCTGTTGCCGGGCGACCCGGCGGCTGTGATCGCCGGGCCGGATGCTCCCATTGAGGCGATCGAAAAAATTCGCCTCCAGCTTGGCCTGGATCAACCGATCCTTCAGCAACTCGTGATCTGGCTGGCCCATCTTGCGCGCGGCGACCTCGGCACCTCGCTCGTGCTGAACCAGACCGTGCTGTCCGCAGTCATGGAGCGCTTGCCGGTCACGCTCTCGCTGACAGCACTGGCGCTCGTGATCCTCGTGCCGGTGGGCGTCGCCTGTGGAATGGTGGCAGCGTATTTCCGCGGGACCTGGATGGATGGAGGGGTCATGCTGATTGCGCTGCTAGGCGTATCGGTGCCGAGCTTCTGGCTTTCCATTCTCTCGGTGATCTTGTTCAGCGTGATATTGGGGTGGCTCCCCTCCTCCGGCTACGCGCCCCTGAGTACCGGCTTTCGGCCATGGCTCGCCACCTTGATCCAGCCCGCTGTAATCCTGGCCCTATTTCAGATCGGCTTCCTGGCCCGGACTACCCGCTCGGCCATGCTGGACGTGCTGGGCAACGATTACATCCGGACCGCGCGGGCCAAGGGCGTGAGTGAGTGGCGAACCGTGGTCAAGCATGCCTTTCGCAACACGCTGATCCCAGTCGTGACCGTCACGGGGATCATCCTCAGCCTGTTGGTAGGAGGCTCGGTCATCATCGAGCAGGTGTTCGCACTACCCGGCGTCGGACGGCTGGTGGTGCAAGGGATCCTCGCGCGGGATTATCCTCTGGTGCAGGGCACCATGCTCCTCTTTGGCTGCGCATTCGTGCTGATCAACGTGTTGGTGGACCTGCTGTATACCGTCGTCGATCCCCGGGTCCGCAATGACTGAGCCCAACGCGTCCCCGCCGTGGTTGCGCACGCTGCGCCGCCTGCTCCGTCATCGTTCGTTCCAGGTGGGTGCGGTGCTGGTGTTGCTGCTGACGCTTGCAGCGGTTGCGGCGCCGCTGCTGACCTCCGTCGAGCCCACGGCGATGCGCATCCGCTATCGCTTCCGCCCACCCTCGGCAATGTTCCCGGCCGGCACCGACATGTTTGGGCGTGATGTGATGACTCGAGTGCTGTACGGGGCACGGCTATCGTTGTGGATCGGTCTGTGCGTCGCGATTTTGTCCGGCGTTGGTGGTGCGATCGTTGGGGTCGCCGCAGCACAGTGGCGCCAGGTGGATAGTGTGCTGATGCGGGTAATGGATGCGCTGATGGCGTTTCCGGCCATCTTGCTGGCCATTGGCCTGGGCGCCGCGCTCGGTCCAAGCGCCGGCAGCGTGATCATTGCTCTCTCCGTCGCCTATTTGCCGCGCACAGCCCGCATCGTTCGCGCCTCGGCACTCGTGGTGCGCGAATTGGAATACGTCGAGGCCGCCCGGGTCAGCGGCGCCAGCAGTCTGCGCATTATCGTCAAGCACATCCTGCCGAACTGCATGGGCCCACTCCAGGTGCAGCTTACCTTTGTATTCGCCTATGCGATCCTGGCCGAGGCGGCACTCAGCTTTCTTGGCGTGGGTGCGCCGCCCCCAACGCCGTCCTGGGGCAACATCATCGCCGAGGGCCGGGATTACGCAGTGGAAGCATGGTGGATCATGCTATTTCCGGGTTTGGCCATCAGTCTCGCGGCACTCGGCATGAATTTGCTGGGGGACGGGCTGCGCGACGTGCTCGACCCGCGGCTTCGGATCGAAGGATGACCGGCGCGCCTTTGCTGTCCGTCGATAATCTCACGGTTCAATTCGGCGGTGAGGCCGGCTGGGTCACCGCGGTCGAGGGCATGAGTTTGCACCTGCATCCGCGTGAATGCCTGGGTGTCGTGGGTGAATCTGGCAGCGGCAAGAGCGTGACGGCACTCTCGGTGCTTGGGCTCCATCCACGCGGCAGCACGCGTATCCCGAGCGGCAGCATCCGCTTCGATCAACGCGAGTTGCTGAGCTTGTCGCCACAGGAAATGCGGCGGCTGCGCGGTGGTGAGATCGCGATGGTTTTCCAGGATCCGATGTCGTCGCTGAATCCCGTGCTGACCGTGGGCGACCAGATCGGTGAAACGCTGTCGCTTCATCGCCGCCTGAACCCGCGCGCCGCCCGGCGGGAGGCGTCGCGCCTCCTGGATCTCGTGCGCATTCCGGATTCTGCCCGGCGCCTCGACGAGTATCCGCACCGCATGTCCGGAGGGATGCGCCAACGCGTGATGATTGCGATCGCCATCGCCTGCCGCCCGCGTCTGCTGATTGCCGACGAGCCGACGACAGCGCTCGACGTGACGATCCAGGCGCAAATTCTCGAATTGCTGCGCGACTTGCAGGAGGAGTTGGGCATGGCTGTGCTGCTCATCTCCCACGACCTCGGCGTAATTGCGCAATTCGCCCATCGGGTGACGGTGATGTATGCAGGCCGGGTCGTCGAGACGGCGCCGGCGTCGGCGCTATTCCGCCGGCCGGTGCATCCCTACACCGCTGGGCTCTTGGCCGCGGTGCCGCGGTTGAATGACGATTCACCCCGCCTGACTGCTATTCCCGGCAGCATCCCCGATGCATCGGCAGTGATCCCGGGTTGCCGCTTCAGCCCGCGCTGCCTGCTGCGGAAGGAGGCGTGCGTTACAAACCTGCCGCCTATGCTGCCGGCGGGCCCGGACCATCTCGCCCGCTGCCCTCCTGGCGTGGCCCGTGCCGGGCTATCGTCATGACGGAACTGGCCGTCCAGGTTCGCGACCTGGTCAAAACCTTCACCGTTCGGCAGGGAATCGGCGCAGCGCCGGCCGTATTGCGGGCGGTGAACGGGGTCAGCTTCGACATTGCCAGAGGCACGACGCTCGGGTTGGTGGGGGAATCGGGCTCCGGCAAATCCACGATCGGGCGTATCCTGGTTGGGCTGAGCCCGGCCACCGCCGGTACTGTCACGCTATTAGGCCGCACGATCACGGGCGAGGGCGGCGCGCGCAATTTGGCCGCCGTGCGTCGTGAGTTGCAGTTCGTGTTTCAGGATCCCTACGGCTCGTTGAACCCGCGTATGCGGGTGGGCGATTCGATCGCCGAGCCGCTGGATGTCGCGGGCGGGATCAAGCGGCAGCAACGCACCGCGCGTGTTCATGAACTGCTCGAGACCGTGGGGTTGCAGCGCTCCGCCGCCTTGCGGTTTGCGCATGAGTTCTCCGGGGGGCAGCGACAGCGTATTGGCATCGCCCGGGCACTGGCGCTGAATCCGCGATTTATCGTGTGTGACGAACCAGTATCTGCTCTGGACGTGTCGATGCAGGCCCAAGTGGTCAATCTGCTGCTGGACCTGCAGGAGCGGCTGTGCCTCACCTATTTGTTCATCGCCCACGATCTGGCCGTGGTGCGCACGATCTCGACCCACGTGGCGGTCCTGTATAGTGGGACGATCGTGGAAATGGCGGAAAAGCGGGCACTCTATGCCGTGCCGGCGCATCCCTATACGCAGGCGCTGCTCTCGGCCGTGCCGCAGCTGGAGCCTGACCGTGCGCGTCGTGCTGTGGTCTCGGGTGAGGTGCCGAGCCTGCTGCACCCTCCGTCCGGTTGCGCATTCCACACACGATGCCCACAAGCGTTCGAGCGGTGTCGCGTCGAACGGCCAGCGACGCGGAGCGTAGCGCCGGGTCATGTCGCAGCGTGCCATCTCTACGGCGGCTCGTAATGCCGGAAACTCAAGCGAGGTTTAGCCTAAGTCGTTTGACGCCTCGGACGGGCGAAGGAAGAGTCCATCATCAGCCGGCCGAGTGCCGGTGACAACAACAGGAGGACCAGCCGTGTCTGCCAGCAAGAAAATCATCATCACCTGCGCATCGACGGGCGCGTCGATGACGCCATCGATGTCGCAGTATCTCCCTGTGACGCCGGAGCAAATCGCGGCGCAATCGATCGAGGGCGCCAAGGCCGGAGCGGCGATCGTACACCTGCATGCGCGCGACCCGATCGATGGCCGTCCGACCAACGATCCCGCCGTGTGGGAGCAGTTCGTGCCGAAGATCCGCGATAGTTGCGACGCGGTGATCAACATGTCCTGCTCGTTGGGGCCGACCGCGGAAAGCAGGCTCCAGGCGGCGATGAAGCTGCGGCCTGAGATCGCCACGGTGATCGTCGGTTCAATGAACTACGGCAACTTCAAGAAGGCGCGTGAGCAGGGCGCCAGCGAGGAGGATGTCACGAATTTCAAGCACCAGTGGGAAAAGGATTCCTTCGGTCCCGGCAGCTACGACGTGATCACATCGAACAGCTTCAAAAAGATCGACGCAATGATCGCGACCCTGGTCGACGAGGGCATCGCGATGGAGTTCGAGGTCTACGATGTGGGCCATCTCTACGTGCTCGAGCATCATCTCAGCCGGCGTAAGGTGAGTGGGAAGATCATCGTGCAGTTCCTAACGGGGATCCTGGGCGGCATCACCTCCGATATCGACCATCTGCTGCATCTGAAGCACACGGCCGAGAAGTTGTTCGGCGACCAATTGGTGCTGTTTACCCATGGCACGGGGATGGCGAATATCCGCACCGCGGCCTATGGCGGCATGATGGGCACCCATGTGCGCGTGGGTATGGAAGACAATCTGTTCGACAAGCCCGGCAAGCCGTTCAAGAGCAGCGCCGAACAGGTTTCCAAGATCAAGCGGGTGTTCGACGAACTGAATATCGAGACGGCGACCCCGGCGGAGGCGCGGGAGCTGCTGGGCATTCCAGCACGCTGAGGCTGCTGGCCGAGGAGGATGCGAACACCCCCTCGGCCAATCTGTCATCCAGCGTGGGCGGGCTCCAGGCCTGCGTCGTGCTCATGGAGGAACGGCAGGACGAGTTCCAAGAGCGCCTGCGGATGTTGGATTGCTGCGAAATGCCCGGAGTCGAGCGTGGCATAGCGCGCGCCGGGTATTTGGCCGGCCACGGCCCGCGTTCCCTCGGCCGGGCGCACAGCGTCCAGCGTGCATCCAATCAGCAGGGTGGGCGCCGTGATGGTGGGAAGCACTGTGGATAGGTCGGTTTCCACCAGCATCCGGAACACGGCGGCGAAACTGTGCGGGTCGTTGCCCAGCCACCGCGCCCGGGTGGCAGCGAACCGCGCCGGGTCGGCCTCGCGAATCACCGCCGGGTAGGAGTTGGCGAACGAGGCATCCACGACCGCTCGCAATCCGTCCCGCTCAAATCGCGCGATCATATTCAAAGTGGCCCGGCGGCGGTCGGGTGGAATGCCAGTCGCAGGGCTGGAGAGAATGAGGGCGCCGGTACGGGCGCGGAAACGGGTCGCGAAGCGCAGGGCGATGTTGGCGCCGACCGCGCATCCAACCAGCGCCACTTTGCCGTGCAGCCCCAACGCATCGAGCAGCGCGGCGAGATCGTCGGCCAGACGATCGCCTGTGATCTCGCCGCGAATTTTCTCCGAAACGCCGGAGCCGCGCATATCGTAGCGCAAGGTACGATGGCTGCGCTGTAATACGGGCAGCACGAACTCCCACGAGTCCATGGTGCCGCCCATCTCGTGCAGCAGCACGACGAGAGGGCCGGTGGTTCCGGCCAGTTCGTAACGCAGTGCCACGCCGTTGGCGTCGATCCACGCGGTTGCCATCAGAAATAATGCCAGAAGTTGGAGGTTCGGGCCTCGTCCGGAGAGCCGTCGAAGACGACGGCCCCGTTGTTGAGGATGGTGACATGGTCGGCGATCTTCATCGATGCTGCAACGTTCTGCTCCACCAGCACGGCGCCCACGCCGGCCGATTGGCATACCTCGCGCACGAGAGCGAAGAGCCGTTCGACCAAATTGGGCGCCAGGCCGATCGATGGCTCGTCCAGCAAGATGCATTTGGGCGAACCGAGCAGCGCCAGGCCGAGGGCCAGCATCTGTTGCTGCCCACCGCTGAGGCTGCCGGCCATCGTGTCGAGCCGGCCTGCCAAAGCGGGAAACAGCTTCAACACGTCTGCCACGGCGAGGCGACTGTCGGGTCCACGGCAGTTGCGGTCGGCCACCACCTCGAGGTTTTCGCCGATGGTCAGCGTGGCGAAAATCCCGCGGCCCTCCGGGAGCAGCCGCAAGCCGCGGGCGACACGCGCCGATACGCTCTGCCGATCTATTCTTTGCCCGGAGAGGAAGATTTCGCCGGTAGCGCGCTCGTTCAGGCCGATTACGCTTTTCAGCGTCGTGGTTTTGCCGCATCCATTATGGCCCAGCAGCGTCAGGATCTGGCCCGGCAAGACTTGGAACGAGATATCGTGCAGCACGGTCTTGTTGCCGTAGCCGGCGGTCAGGCCCCGCACCTGGAGGAGGGGTTCGCTCACAGCGCGCCTCCGAAATAGATTTCGCCGAGTTTGGGATCGGCGATGATGGCACTTGGCTCGCCTTGCGCCAAAACATGGCCTTGATGCAGGAACACGACGCAATCGGCAAGGCGCTGCACGATGCCGGTATTGTGCTCCACGACGAGAAAGCTGCGCCCCGTGGCCTTCAGCCGCAACACCAGCTCGATCATGCCTTCCAAAGCCTGCGCGCTCAGGCCGGAGGTGGGCTCGTCCAGCAACAGCAGTTCGGCGCCGCTAGCGAGTAGGCGCGCAACGCAGAGCAGCTTCTGTTCCCCATAACTGAGATTGCGAACGACGTCGGCGGCCCTGTGCGCGAGCCCAACCTCCTCGAGCACCGACATCGCATGTGCCCGGCGTTGTTTGCGTTCGGTCTCGGTGCGCAGGGGGCGCAACACGGGGCGGAACGGGTTCTCGTCCGTGCGGCTGGGGAGATAGACGGTCACGTTGTCCAATACCGAGAGGTCGGTGAACACGCGCAGGTTTTGGAAGCTGCGGCAGATCCCGAGCGCCACGATGCGACGGGCCAGCATGCCGGTCAGCGTGTGCCCGGCAAAGCGAACGGCGCCCGCATCGGGGCGGATAAACCCCGTGATGACGTTGAACACGCTTGTCTTGCCGGCGCCGTTTGGTCCCACGAGGCAGGTGATCTGCCCGCGGGAAGCGGTGAAGCTGCACCGGTTGAGCGCCTGCAGCCCGCCGAACCGCTTCGACACGCCGGAGACTTCCAGATAGGGCGCACTCATAGCCGGCGCCCCGCGATGCCTTGCGGGCGAAACAGCATGAAGGCGATCAGCATGGCGCCATAGATGATCTGCCGCAACGGCCCGGCGGCGGAGGAGGGAATGGGGAGCACGCTCAGCGCTTGCGGCAACGCGGTGAGCAAGGCGGGGCCGATGAGTGTGCCTGCCAGAGTGCGCGCGCCACCCACCACGATCATGGTCAGCAACAGGATGGACGCGTCGATATCGAACGACCCCGGATCGATGAAGCTGAAGAACATGGCATACAGGCCACCCGCCGCGCCGACGAACAAGCCAGATAACGCGGACACGCCAACCTTCGCGGCCAGTACGTTCTTGCCCGCAGCAACCACGGCCAGTTCATCTTCCCGGACCGCGTTGACCAAGCGGCCGAACGGAGATCGCAACACCAGCCAAAACCAGAAGGCGGCTACCAGCAGGATCACGGTGGATAGCAGGATGAAGCGTCCAGGCTCGTCCAGATCATAACCGAACACGCTGGGTGGCGGCACACCCGCGAGCCCCGATGCGCCGCCGGTCAGGTTCGGCAGGTTCATGAACACGGCGGTGGCGGCAATCTGGATGCCGAACGAGGTGACCACGAAATAGTCACCGGAAATCCGTAGCGCGGGGAGTGCGAAAACCACGTTCGTTAGCATGCACAGGCCAAGCGCCAGCAGCATCGCCACGCCGAAACCCGCGTAGTCGCCGGTGGTGAGGATGCCGACGGTGTAGGCGCCGATGCCGAAGATCGCTCCCTGCGAGACGGAGAAGATCCCCGTGATCCCAACCAGCAAATTGGTCGACATCGATGCAAGGGCGTAGATCTCGGCGATAATGAGGTAGCTTTTGAAGTAGTTCACGAGCCTGCCGCTTCAGCGCCGGCGCGGGGCGAAGAGGCCCGTTGGCGCGACGATCATCAGGATAACGAAAAGGCCGAATGTCGCGGCGATGCTCCACTGGCCGGGGATCGCGACGGTCGACGTCGTTTGCAGTACCGAGAGCGCCACCGAGGTGATGAAGGCGCCAGCCAGATTGCCCATGCCGCCTGCGATCATTGCGATCGTCGCCGTCAGCAGAACCAGCGTTCCGGTATAGGGCTGCAGCCCGTGGTCAAGCGCCGTGAGCGTGCCCGGCACGGCGAGCACGCCGGATGCGATCGCCATCACCACGATATGCACGCGCCGCGGATCCAACCGGGTGATCTCCGCCAGAAAGTCATTGGCAGCGACCGCTCGCATGCGTTTGCCCAACGCCGTGCGGCGTGACCAGACCAGCAGTCCGGCGAACAGCAGCACACTGGTTACTGCGATCAGCACTTGCGGCAGGCTTAGGCTGATGCCGGCGAGTCCGAGCGTGCGGTTCCGCCAATCTGCCGGGATCTGCAGGATGTCCGGCGAAAATAGGGCGGCCATTAGGTTCTGGATCACCACAAGTGCACCGAGCGAAGCTATGAGCAGCACCAGCGGCGGCGCACCTCGCCGGGTCAGCCGGCTATAGAGCTGCGCCTGGATGAGTGCGCCGGCAGCCGCACAGACGACGATCGACCCTAGGATCGCGGGTAAGAACGGCATGCCCCGGGTGGTCAGTAGCCATGCCACGTACCCCGCCAATGTATAAATCCCGGCATGGGCGACATGAAAAACCCGGGTAGTGGAGTAGATCATGGTGAAGGTGACGGCGACGACGCCGATGGCGCAGCCGCTCACCACGCCATCCACCAGCAAACGAAAAAATAGCATCACGAGCTTCGGAAGTTCCTATTGGCCGACCGCCCCTTCGGCGACCTTGGTGCCAACCCCCTTCTGCACTTGCAGCAGGTCGATATTACGCACGGCTGTGTTGGTGTCGAAGGTAACGGTGGCGATGCCCTGGAACGTCTTGATGCGCATCAGTTCGTCTCGCATCGTGGCCCCGGTCAGGTCCTTCTTCGCGTCGATCACGCCTTCTGCAATGCGCGCCAGAATTTTCGTCGCGTTGTAATATTCGCGGGTGTAGACGCTGACCGATTTTGAGCCGAATTTCTGCATGATCCGCTGCTCGACGTCCTGCGGCAGCGTGCCGCGTATGGCCGTGTAGTAACAGCCATCACTGCCGGGCAGGCCCATGGCGGGCGTAAGGAAGGTGGTGCCGACGACAGTCGGGAAGCCGCCCTGCTGGGAAACCTGCTCCACGAATTGCGGCAGGCTGCCGCCCTGGATGATGTTGGTGAACACCACGTCCGGTTTGGCGTCGGCCGCCTTCAGGATCATCGGGCGGAAATTGGTGTCGCCAGGCTGGATCGGCTCGTCGGCAAGGATCTGGCCGCCGAAGCGCTTGAAGTTCTCGGTGAAGTCGTTGCGCCCGTCGATGCCGGCCGCCGAGTTTTCGTAAATGATGGCCGCTGTCTTCTTACCGAGCGCCTTGACCAAATAGTGCGTCAGCACCTCGGTCTCGTCACGGGTCAGCGGCATGGTGTTGAACAGATAGGGCGACGCAGTACCGAGCTTGTCCGCTTGCGCCGCAGGGTTGATCACCAGCACCTTTTTGCGGGTGACCAGCGGTGCGATCGCAAGCGTCGGCGCGGAGAAGGCCGTGATCATAGCCGGAACGTTGCTGAGGTCGATCTCCCGATTGAACGCGAGCACCGCCTGGTCCGGCTTGCCCTGGGTGTCGTCGAAGTTGATGCGCAGCATGCGGCCGCGAATGCCGCCAGCGGCGTTGATCTCCTCCATCGCGAATTGGACACCCTGCTGCTCCTCGAGCCCTACCGAGGCGCTCGGCCCGGTGGTGGGCAGCAGTGCGGCAAATGTGATGTCCTCGACGGCGCGGGCGGGTCCCACACCGGCGGCAAACAACATGGCAGCACCGCAAACGGATGCCAGCATTCTCATCGAGCGTCTCCTCAGATTTTTGCGGCACGATCGAGCGGCCGATTAGGGTAACGGGGTTACACTATTTTCTGCGGGTTTATGGTGTCAAGCTGGGTTCGGTTCTGTATGTCGGTTTGGTGACGCGGGAGTGGGGGTCGTTGATGAGGGATGACGGTAACGACACTGGAGGGGACAGTCTCGTCACGGTGCGCCGCACGATGCTGGTGATGGAGATGCTGGCCGATGCCGGGGTAGGGCTCTCACTGTCGGACATCGCGAAGGAACTCGACGTCAACAAGAGCATCGCCTTGCGGATTACCAGCACGCTCGAAACCATGAACTACATCTACCGCAACAGCGAGAACAAACGGTTCTACGCGAGCTACAAGATCAGCAATGTTGGCCTGCGATTGCTTAGCCGCGCTCGGCTGCTGGACCAGTGTCAGCCGGTGTTGCGCCGCCTGGCGGAGCAAACGGGCGAACTGGTGCTATTCTCGGTGCTGGACCGCGACGTGCCGCGCTGGGTGGTCGCGGTGACGGGGGTACGCCGCCGCCTGCAGGTAGAACCCATGACCTCGATGGAGTTGCATTCAACGGCCACCGGCAAAGCGTGGCTCGCGACGCTGCCGGATGCGGAGGTTGCCCGCGTGTTGAAGGGCCGGTTGCGCGCGGTGACGGCAAACACGATCACCGATCTGAAAACCATGATGGCCGAGCTGCGATTCATCCGCGAGACCGGCATCAGCTTCAGTAACCAGGAAAACGAGGTCGGCATTGCCTCGGTCGCGACGGGAATCCGTCTGGATCCGTCCGGCCCCTATGTTGGGTTCGTCAGCATCACCGCGCCGTTGGTGCGCGCCAGTGCGGAGGACTTCGATCGCTATCGCGGCTTAGTTTTGCAAGCGGCGCAAACGCTCGGCGATAGCTGGCCGGTGGCGGCGACCCGGGAGCTTTCGGACGGGGTTGCAATGGGAGAAGGCATGCAGGTGCTTTGAGGCCCGAACGGTTGACAGAAAAAGACTCCAGACTTAGCAGTACGAGGTTACGTGAAACATCGAGCGCCACGAGACGCCGGAAAAGGGTAGGGGAACCTCGTGGGACCGGGTCCAACCCGTCTCTCGCGATTTGACCGGCGGCGACGCCCAATGACGTGGATGTTTGGGGACACTGCTTATGACACAGGTTCCCGAGCGGCAGGTCTCAGCGCTGCACCATCGGCGGGTAGGCGATATTGTTGTTACGGCGGTCAGCGATGGATATCTCGACGGCTCGTTGTCGGTGTTGCGCAATATCGAACAGGACGAAGCGGCACGCCTGCTGACCGAGGCTTTCCGGCCGGTGCCGCGCCGTAGTTCCGTCAATTGCTTCGTCATTCGGTCGCAGGGCCGGACGGCTTTGATCGATTGTGGCTGCGGATCAGCGATGCAGGCGACGGCTGGCAAATTATTCGACAATTTAGCCGCAGCTTGCGTGGGGCCGGCCGAGATCGACACCATGTTGCTGACCCATATGCATCCTGACCACTCCAACGCGCTCGCGGACGATGAGGGGCGCGCGCGGTTTCCGAACGCTGTGCTTGCGATGCACGAGGCGGAGTTGGCCTATTGGACCGACGATGCGCAGATGGTGCGCGTGGAGCACACGGGCAATGGCGTGGCCTATTTCGCTGCCGCCCGCTTGCAAATGGCGCCGTACCGTTCCCGGCTACGGCTGTTCCAGGGCGGCGAGGTGTTTCCCGGCGTAACCGCCGTGCCGCTGCCGGGTCACACGCCAGGTCACACGGGTTATCTGGTGGCGTCCGGAGGCGAACGCCTGCTGATTTGGGGTGACATAGTGCATGTCCCCGAAATCCAGATCCCCCGCCCCGAAGTCACCATCCAGTTCGACGTCGACCCGGTGCAAGCCGCTGAGACCCGACGCCGCATTCTCGAGCGTGTGTCCGCCGATCGCCAACTGGTCGCGGGTATGCATCTGCATTTCCCCGGATACACGTACGTTACGCGCGACGGCGGAAGCTATCGCCTGGTTCCGGAGGCCTGGAAGCTAGACTTCTAGGAGCGGCTTGGTACGCACGGTCCCAAACGCCACGGCTGAATAAACGGGGCCGCTGGCGCTGCACGTCAAGGCTCGAGGTACTGTTCATCATATCGGCACCGCCCTGGGGGAACGGCCGCGCCGCGAGCCTGGCTCGTCGCCGGCGTTCAAGCCTTGTCGACGTTGTAAAACTTTGCGAAGCCGTCTCGCACGCCAGTTATTCCCCGGCGAAGCGCCGTCTTCTGGATGATTTGTCCCAGCGGCACATAGGGTACGTCCTGCCAGGCTTGGAGCTGAATGCGCTGCTCGGTCGCGCGTTTGGCAGCGTCGTCTGACGCGTCGATCCATTCGGTTCGCAGCGCTTCGAGGCCCGGGCTGGTCGGCCAGCCGAACCAGGCGCCGGCGCCGTTGCCGCGGATGGGGAAGGATTCCGCCGGGCTCATATCCGCTGCGGCGTAACCGACGATGAACAAACTCCAGCCGCCTTTGTTCACGGGCTGCTTGCTGGACCGTCGTTGCACGAGGGTGGCGTTATCGACGGTCTGGAAGTCGACGTTGAAGCCGATGCGCTGCAACAGATCCCCGATCACGAGGCTTGACGACGCCGTGACGGGATTGTCGGACGCACCCATCAGCGCGACCGATTCTCCAGCATAGCCCGATGCTCTCAGCTCCGCCTTCGCCTTGGCGAGGTCGGTGGCGCCGAACAACCCATCCATGCCGGCCCGGTTTGCCATCGGCGTGCCTAGCGGGAAGATACCGACGTCACCGCGGATGAGGGTTGGGTCGCTGGTATAGGCGGCCAACACGTCCGCCTGGCACACGGCGTGCAATACCACCCGGCGCACCTCTGCCCGGTCGAACGGCGGCTGCAGGCAGTTGAAGCGCAGCAGCGGGATGATGCCAACCTGGTCCGCCACCTGAATGACGATGTCGCGGTTGCGGGCCAAGGTGGGCATCAGGTCCGGCGTGGGCGTCTCCACCCAGTCGACCTCGCCCTGGTTCAGGGCATTCGCGGCGGTCGTGGCGTCCGGGATTATCCGCCACTCGACCCGGTCGAGCTTCGGCACTTTTGGTCCCGACGAAAAGCCGATCTCTCCCGAGGACCGCGGCACATAGCCAGGGAACCGTTCGTAGACGACCAGCGAGCCCGGCACGCGCTCGCCGGTGACGAAACGGAACGGGCCGCTGCCGACGACTTCCTTCAACGGAATGAAAGGGTCTGCGTTTGCCAGCCGCTCCGGCATGATGGCCGCCATGTTGGGGCCGGTCTTGCCCAGCGCTTCGGCCAGCGCGGCAAAGGGGCGTTTCATGCGAAAAACGATTGTGCGGTCGTCGGACGCCGAGACGTCGTCCACAGCGTCCCAGACGGTCAGCCCATAGGAGTCACGCCGGGCCCAACGGCGCAAGCTGGCCACCGCATCGCGCGCAAGGACGGGCGTGTCGTCGTGGAAGTGCAGACCCTCCCTCAGCTTGAGGGTCCAGCGACGGCCGGTCTCTTCAGCAAGGTAGCCCTCCAACATCTGCGGCTGGGCGTGATACTGGTTGTCGAGCCCGAACAAGGTGTCGAACACCAGATAGGCGTGCAGCCGCGTGGTCAACGAAGTCGTGGCGATCGGATCTGTGATGGCCAGATCGGCGTTCGGGACGAAACGCACCACTTTCGGCTTCTGCGCGGCGCTGATATGCGGCGCGGCCAGGATGGTGCCAGCCGCCCCGAGGAATGTGCGCCGCTTCATAGTCGATGCTCCGTGGCGAGGGCTCGGATGGCGAAGTCGCGGAGTTCGCCATTAAACCGGTCCGCCGCTTCGTAGAACGGTGAATGCCCGACTCCGTCGTAGACGGATAGACGCGCGCCCGGGATGAGCGACACGACCTCGTGCGCGTGATCCATCGGCGTGAGCGCATCGCGATTCCCGATCGTAACCAGTACCGGCAGGTGCAGTCCGCGCAGGAAGGAGTGGGGCTGGAATGGACGCCCGTGCAACACGCCCCGCACGGCGGGGGGCACCAGCATGTTGAAGGACAGGATTTCCTGCAGCGTGTCTTCATCCGGCATCGTGGCAAAGCATAGGTGTAGAAAGCTGCGCACGGCAGGGATGCTGACCGACAGATCGTCCGACGCCATCAGCGGACGCAGCGGCAGGCTGGAAGCTGCGCGTGGGTCTGAAACGGCAAGGATCTTCGAACCAACGAGATTGAGTCCGGCAAATCGGCTCTCGCCATAGGCTTCCAGCGTATCCATGGCGGCGCGGCCACCGAAGGACCAGGCTACCAAAACAGCGCGTTCGGCACCGGCTGCGTCCAGCACGGCGATGAGGTCGTCCGCCCACAGGCGGCTGCTACGGTAATTATGCGCGGCAAGCGGCTTGTCCGACTCGCCGTGGCCGCGGAGGTCGTAGGTGATGAGATGGAAATCCTGCGCCATATGGCTGCGCACTTGCGCCAACCAGCTCAGATGGCATTGCCCGAAGCCGTGGATGAAAAGGATGGCCGGGCCGCTCCGGTTGCCCCAGGATTGGGCGGAGAGTTGCAGCCCGTCCGGCGTGGTCACCATGAAACGCCGCGCCTCGCCAGGGCGGGCCACGGCGTTGCCGTTGGCCGGCACGATCATGGCCGCAGGGCCTTCCCCACGATCGGCGCCGCAGCCTCGGCCATTCGTTTGCCGTCATGCGCGACACCGGGCACATCGATGATCGACCACGCGCAGGTCATGCCCAGCCGCTCCGCCGCACGTCTGCCTTCGGCGATGTATCGGTATGCCCGTTCGTAGCGATGCGCCCCCTGGCGCAGCGAGCCGGGGTCGCGGGGCACGAATTGCTCGTTGGGATTGCTGTCGGCGGTGCCCGCCATGATCACCAATGGGAACGATAGCAGCGGTTCCAGTGGGGCGTCCGAGCCGCCGAGGCCGTAGGGAAAGCCGATTTCCCGATCCGGCATGGTGTAGGTGCCGGCATTGGCGCTGATGGCGATCGCCACGTCTTTCGCGTATCCGAAGGTGACTTGCCGATGCACGAATTGCGCGCCCGCAGAATGGCCGAACAGACCATACTGGGGACACGACGTCACCCGCTGATGCCGCAACGTCGCGAACAGCCGGGGCATGATGGCGTAGGTGCAGACCTCAGCAGGGTTGGGCCTGTCATCGGCGTCTCGTAGATTGCCCGCGTTATACAGGGACTGCCCGGGGAAGGATGCGTCCGAAAACTCCGGTGCGATAACGAGCAGCCCCAACTCATCGACAAAAGGCAAGAAATAGTCGCGATAATCCGCCCCGTTCCGACTGCGCCCGTGATGGGAGAACAGAATTGGCGTTGCCGGCGTCCACGCCTCCGGCCGCGCTGCATGCAGCAGCAGCGGCCGGTCCGGGAAAGCGTGGTCGACATACCGGATCGTGGCCGGCCCGGGCTTGGCTACGAGAGACAGCAGGCCGGTCATGTCGTCGGGTCCTCCGGCCGCTCTACTCCCTCATGCCGCCCGAGCGCTGGGGGACGTGGTTGCGAGGTCAAGAGAGGCGCCGTCGCCAAGATGCAGCGCGTCGCCCAATTTACCGCTGAGCGCCTTGAAGCGTGTCAGGATCTCCTGTCCTGCGGCGCCGGTGGATGGCTCGAACCGGATGTCGTTGTCTGCACCACGCCGCGCCGGCAATAGCTCGATTTTGCTGATCGCCTTACCCGAGAGGGTGCAGCGAAGCGCGATCCCGTCCAGGTGGCGATTCTTCATCACGACCCAATCGAAGACGAAGTTGCCGAGACTGTAGAACACCGGCTTGCCCCGATAGATTTCCGCGCCTTGCACTACGTGCGGGTGGTGGCCGAAGACCATGTCCGCCCCCGCGTCAATAGCCGCGTGAGCAATCTCCATCTGGTAGTCGACCGGCTCGTCTTTGGAGGAAACACCCCAATGACAGGACAGTATGACCAGGTCCGCCTGCGTCCGCAGCTTGCGAACGTCGTCGCGCATCGCGTCCAGTTCCGCCGGGTCACAATAGGTCCGGGTGATCGGTTCGGCGCCGGGCATCTCCAACGCACGATGGTTGGCCTGGTAGGCGGCGTGCGCCTTGATTGTGGCGCAGCCCGGAGACTGCGGACCGGCGGCGTGGTCGCTGGGCCAGAACACGGAGGTGTAGCTGAGGAAGCCGATCCGCACACCGTTGCGCTCGAGGATAACGGGGCGGCGCGCCTCGGCCAAGGTTTCCCCCACGCCGCAATGCTTGATGCCGACGGCGTCCAGCGCCTTGATGCTCTCGACGGCGGCGCGGGCCGGATGGGCGACGTTGCTGGCGCAGCTAACTCCGAGGTAACCCGCCTTTTTCAGCGCCGCGCCGATACGGGCGCCCGAGTGGCGCCATCCCGCCTTGTGCGGGATATCCGGCCGGGCTGCATCCGCCGAAGGCTCGGCCAACGGGCCTTCCAAGTGGCCGAACACCAAATCGCACGCTGCCAGCGTTTCGTTGACATGGACGAAAGCGCTGTTTGGGTCTTCGCGGTTCTGGATGTTGGTGTCGCCCAGGATGAGCAGAGTCTGGTCCATGAATGCCTCGCTGGATATTGTCATGCTGGAAGGGTTTCGGGGGTGGCGATCGCCTCAGGGTCCGGCGCCAGCGCCTCGAGTGAGCGCTGGTTAGTTTCGATGCCGAACACCATGATGCCGACAGCCATCGCGAGATAGAGTCCCGAAATGGCGTAGAGCACGGCCGGCAAGCCGTATCTGTCGAACAGAGAGACGACGATGTAGGGTGAGACGATGACGGACAGGCGGCCAGTCATCTGCGCCACCCCTGCGCCGCGGAAGCGATACTCCGTCGGGAACAGCTCCGGCGTGTAGGCGGCGAGGCCGAAGCCGATCATCAGGCTCATGCCGCCTTGCAACAGGAAGCCGAACACGAGGGCGCCATTCGCGGTCGGGAATTGCGAATAAAGCAGCCCGAAAGTGCCGCAAGCGAGGCTGGTCAGCAGGATACCGCGGCGACGCCCAATCCGATCGGAAAGCAGCATGCCGACAACCGGGCCCAGCGAACTGCCGAACGCCTGAAAGGTCGAGTACGTCAGTGACTTCGTGACGCTCATCCCCGACTTGATGAAGAAGGTCGGCACCCAGTAGGAAAAGCTGTAGGAGCCCATCAGGCAGGTGATGCACACCGCCATCGCCAGCAGCGTGCGACCGATCACCGGGCGGGTGAACAGAACCGAAATGGGGACGGTGCGCGGCGTGATGGCGATGGTGTTCGGAACTGGTGGGAGAGGGCGCCCCCCCGACGCTTCCGCTTCGATCGCCGCCATAACGGCTTCAGCCTCCTCGTTGCGGCCACGAGACTCTAGCCAGCGCGGTGACTCCGGCAGTTTGCGCCGGAGGAACCAGACGAACAGGGCGCCGATACCACCCACCAGGTACATCGGCCGCCAACCGAAAGCCGGTATCACGAGCAGGGCGACAAGGTTGACCGCAAAGGTGCTCGACATCGACACGACGCTGATCAAGCCCAGCGCCCAGCCCCGCTTCTGCGGCGGCACGAACTCGCAGACCATGCCGTAGCCGACCACGTACTCCGCGCCGATGCCGATCCCCATGAAGAACCGGAGCGCCGTCAGCACGGTCATCGACGGCGCCAGCATCGACGCCAGACACATGGTGCCGAAGATCGCAAGATTGAACTGATATGCGAAGCGCCGGCCGTAGCGATCGCCGATGATCCCGGTGGACAGCGCGCCCACCGCAAGACCGGCAAACGTGACGGAGATGAAGTGGGCGTTGGTCTGCATGTTCGACCAGCCGTCCTGCACCAGCTTGCCAAGCACGCTGGCCGCCATCTGGTTATCGAACCCATCGAAAAACATGCCGGCGCCGACCAGGGTCAGGATGCGCCATTGGAAGGCGCTCATTGGCAGCCGGTCGAGCCGGGCTGCAGCATTCACGGGACCATACATCTTCCCTCCTCAGATCACGGTCGTTCGATGCCGCGCTCCGTTGACGATAGACCCGCGCGCCTCATGGCTGTAATGCCAATCTCCTCATCTATCCCATGAGTTTTCCTGATAGGAGAGCAGCGGAGGTAACAGGAGACGCGATGTGGATAGGAATCTTCCGCCGCTGAACTCGCTACGGGCGTTCGAGACTGCCGCCCGGACGCGCAATTTTACTGCGGCGGCGCGTGCCCTGAACGTGTCGCAGGGCGCAATCAGCCGCCACATTGGCCAACTCGAGGCGTTCCTCGGTCAGCCGTTGTTCACGCGCGCGGGACGAGAGCCTGTGCTGACTGAGGCGGGGCAGGACTACGCCGGAGCAATCCGTGATGCATTCGAGGCAATCGAAGCGGCGACCCGGCGAAGGTTGGAGCGGCGATCCCACCACCCGGTGCGGATCCGGCTGTTCCCGACCGTTGCGGTCAAGTGGCTCATGGCCCGGCTGGCCGGGTTCCACACGTTGCACCCCGACGTCGACGTGCAGGTCACGATGACTTTTAAGCTGGTGGATATGGCGGCAGAAGACGTGGACTTCGCCATCCAGATCCCTGCGGAGCATAAGGCGGGCCTGCGCTACGAGCCGCTGTTCCCGATTGAATTGATCCCGGTGGGCGGCCCGGGGCAGCGTCCCTTCGTTGACCGCGTGCGATGCTGGAATGCAGCCTGCTCCATTCCCTCAAGCGGCCGAACGATTGGCAGGATTGGTTGGCGGCGGCCGGGGTGCCATCCTCACCGATGCACGAGAGCCTCACCTTCGGCAATTCCTCCCTCGCCTACCAGGCGGCGGCCGATGGGTTGGGGATCGCCATGGGGCACACGGTTCTTGTCGCGGACGACCTGCAATCAGGCCGCCTGGTGGCGATGCACGCGCTCGTGGTCCGCACGGCCGAGGCGTATCACCTTGTCAGTCGCGACGGGGACAGTCGGCCGGAAGTCGTAGCCTTCCGGAACTGGATCCTTCGGAAGAAGAGTGGGAGCGCCTACCTTGAAGCCTCCGTTTCCAGGACGGCCCGGGGCGGTCGGCCGGGGTCCTCGTCTGGGGCCAGGGCCTCCAGCAGCGCCTAGTTCGTCTCGACCCAAAAGAGCGCCAGCCCTGCCGCCAGCAGGACGTAGAACGCCCCCTCGCGATGGCCACGCCCCCCGAGCCGAAGGACATAGATGGGCCAGGAACGCGTGAAGCCACCATTTGAGCCTAGACATCCATGACGAAGGTCTGCAATCGCCTGCGCCGCAGGCCCCCAAGCGGTTGTCGCTCGCGCTCGGGGCAAGCTACTGCGCGAGTCAGAGCTGCGCTACGGCGCGCTTGAGGTGGCCGGCTGCTCCGTCCCGACATCGGTCTGGCCCGGGCGGGTGACGCATAGTGTGGCGAAGACACTGTTGCCCTGCTCTAGGCCAGGGACCAATGGCGCAGTCTACTGAGGAGCCTCAGATGTGAGCGGAATAGCCGTCGCAATGACGACTTCTCAGGCGACCAAGGTTCTGAGCGCCTGGGGTCGTGGCCCGATATCGCCTCGCACCACGACGAGCAGAATGAGAGCGCCCAACACGAGCACCGCTCCGGTCAGCACGAAAGCGCTGTCGAAACTATGGGAGCCTCCGACCAAGTAGCCGGTCACGATCGGCGCGAAGACACCGACGACGTTCGCGCCGCTGGTGAACAAGCCGATCGCCTTGCCCGAATCCGACGGCAGCCGCACCAGGTCGTTGCACAGCGCCGCGTTCAGCGAGATTGCATTCGCCAGGAACGTCACCGCAATGGCCAATACGACGATCAACGGCCAGCCGGCTGGTAACCACGGGGTGGTTGCCATCAGCGTGGCAGGCACGATTGATGCCACCACAATCCGCCGCCGCGCGCCGCTGCGCAACGCGTCGACGCTTGCGATCCGGTCGCTGACTTGGCCCAGGACCAGGCCACCGAGTACCGCGGTGCCGTAGATGGCGAAGGTCGCCACGCCCGAGCCGAACACCGCGATGTGGCGTTCGGTCTGCAGGTAGTTCGGTAGCCAGGTCAGCAGCATGTAGTAGCCGTAGACCAGGCAGCCCTGGCCCAGCATCGTCCCCCAAAGCGCACGGCATTGCAGCAGCGCACCCAGCGGCGAGGGCGGGGACACGCCGACGCGGTCGGGTTCGTCGCGGGTTTGCAGAATCTCCTCGCGCTCGGCAATCGGCAGCCAGCGTACCTGCGCTGGGTCGCGTATCACAACCAGCCATACAATAGCCCAGCAGAGGCCGAGGGCGCCGGTGACGACGAAGGAGGTGCGCCAACCGTAGTCGCGCACCAGCCATCCGACCAGCAGCGCGCCAAACGCACCCCCAGCCGATTGGCCCAGTGAGATGCAGGCGACGCCGATGCCGTATTCACGCCGCGGCGCCCAGGCACGCAGGGTGCTGATCCCCACCGGCCAAGCAGCCGATTCGCCGATCCCCAGCACGAAGCGTGAGGCGGCCAGCCCGACCCAACCGGCCGCAAACCCGGTGGAGGCGGTGGCGACCGACCAGATCGCAACCGACGCTGGGCCGACGAAGCGGTAGCCGACCCGGTCCACCAGCTGGCCGGAAAATACCAGGAACACGATGTAGGTCCACAAGAAACCGGAGAACAGCCAACCGAGCTGAACGGGGGACAGCGCCAGTTCCTTGGCGATTGGACCCGCTGCAACCGAAAGGTTGACCCGGTCGAGATAGCTAATCGCCGTCATCAAGAAGAGCATTGCGTAAACGACGGACCGCCCGGGTACTCGCGACGAACTGGAGGATGAGCCCTTCACGGGTTGCACCTTTTTCTGTTTTGACGATCCTAGCGCAAGAACTCGGCCGTTTGCCAAGCGGAGCAGCACGACTATGCGCATTGGAGTGATCGGGCTAGGGATGGCCGTGGGCCCGCACGCAACCAGCCTGCGGGAGTTGCAGCTGGACGGCCGCATCGAGTTTGCGGGCGGCTGGAGCCCGAGTGAGGCGAGGCGTGCAGCATTCCAGGACGGCTACGGCCTACCTGCCGCGCCGTCACTGGACGCACTCCTGGACCGGGTCGACGCCGCGCTGCTGCTGACGCCCCCGAACGCGCGCGAGGCTTTGGTTGAGCGCTTGGCGGCCAGGGGCAGGCACATCCTGATGGAGAAACCGCTCGAGCGCAGCACGCCCGCCGCCGAGCGCATCGTCGCGATCTGCCGTAGCGCCGGGGTGCGGCTCGGCGTGGTGCTGCAGCACCGGTTCCGCCCGGCCGCTTTGCGGTTGCGCCAACTGCTCGAGGCCGGTGCCCTGGGCAGGACGGCGGTGGTGCAGCTATCGGTCCCCTGGTGGCGGCCGCAAAGCTACTACGACGTGCCGGGTCGGGGCACCCTGGCGCGGGATGGTGGCGGCGTGCTGATCAGCCAGGCGATCCACTCGCTGGACTTGATGCTGAGCCTGGCCGGCCCGGTGGAAACCGTGGCCGCCGTGGCCGGCACGAGCGCGTTGCACCGGATGGAAACGGAAGACACGGTGGGTGCCGGGCTTCGCTTCGCCAGTGGCGCGCTGGGTGGACTATTCGCCACCACGGCCAGCTTTCCTGGCGTAGGCGAGCAGCTGACCCTGGGCTGCACGCAAGCCACCGCAACCATCGCGGGCGGAAGCCTTGGCGTGCAATGGCACGATGGCCGGACCGAAATGCTGGAAGGCGAGGCGCGGACCGGCGGGGGGGCCGACCCGATGGCGTTCTCCAACGATGCGCACCGTGCGCTGATCGGCGATTTCGTCGACGCCGTGGCTGCCGGCCGCGACCCGGCGGTCACCGGTGAGCAGGCGCTGGCCGTGCACCGGCTGATCGACGCCCTGCTGCTGTCGGCGCACGAAGGCCGGAGTGTTACGCCATGAGCCTGCGGTTTGCCGCCATCGGCCTCGACCACCGCCACATTTACGAGCAGGTCGGCCGCTTGCTGGAGCTGGGCTGCGAGTGCGTCGGTTTTTGGACGGAGGGCGACCCGCAGCCGCTCGCTGGGTTCGTGAGGCGCTTTCCGAACGTTCCCCGCGTTGCCGATAGGCGCCAGCTGCTGCAAGACGCGACGATCGCATTGATCGTCACCGCCGCCATCCCGGTCGATCGCGCCGCGCTAGCGATCGAGGCGATGGACAACGGCAAGGACGTGATGACCGACAAACCGGGCTGCACGTCACTGGCTCAACTCGATGCCGTGCGCGAAGCGGTCGCGCGTACCGGCCGCATCTGGTCGGTCAGCTATTCCGAGCGGTTCGAGGTCCGCGCCGTGACCCGCGCGCTCGAGCTAGTGCGTGCGGGGGAGATTGGCCGGGTGGTGCATACCATAGGGTTGGGTCCGCATCGGCTGAACCGGCCGCTGCGGCCGGACTGGTTCTTCGACCCGGCGCGGACCGGCGGCATCCTCACCGATATCGGCTGTCACCAGATCGACCAGTATCTAATGTTCACCGGCTCCACGGATGCAGAGATCGTGTCCGCGACCACCGCCAACTTCGCCAACCCAGACGACCCGGGTTTCGAGGACTGGGCGGAGTTGGTGCTGCGCAGCCCGCAGGGGCGCGGCTACGTGCAGCTCGACTGGTATACCCCCGACGGGCTGGCGAACTGGGGCGATGGCCGCCTGAAGGTGCTCGGAACGGCGGGATACGTCGAGCTGCGCAAATACATCGACATCGCCGGCCGGCCTGGAACCGACCACCTGTTCCTGGTGACTAACCAGGAGACCCGCTACGTCGATTGTACCGACGCGCCACTGCCCTACTACGGCGACTTGGTTCACGACGTGCTCACGCGAGACGCCCGCAGCATGGACCAGGGGCACTGCTTCAAGGTGATGGAGCTGGCACTGGAGGCGCAGGCGGTCGCTGCTGCAGCACGCCGAGCTTTGCTCGGGACCTGAAGCTCGTCCCAATCGTGCCAGAGCAGATGTCACTCGAGCTGCTTGTCGTTGGTAAATCGCGCATACCGATGCTCCGCAACTCGATCACACAGCTCTCCTGACGCTCGGCTGCCTATCGTTCGTTCACGAGACATGGCTCGCAGAATATAAGCGCCATCCCCTAGAGGCCTGCAGCCCGTCTCGGACGCCCCGCAGAGCGAGAGATTATCACAGCGGGCTTGCATCTGTCGCGTCGGCGGTCGCATTGCACCCCGTCAGTGCCAATTTGCTGAGGACGTGATCCTCCCGTCACTTCGCGAGGTTCGAAAGCTACGTCGATCCATCGAGTTCGGGGTTGTTGGCTCCTAAGCATGCCCTGAAACGACAATTCAGACTGACGTCCTCCTGCCAAAGTAGTGGCATCGGACGGCTGGCGTTGAGGCGAAGTTTTGTGAAGACCGTTACGGTAGAGACGGAGAAGTCAATCTTCGCAAATCGACCTCGCGGAATTCTAAGACGATCCCGAGTCCTGTGTCGTTCGCAGACCATGCTTCGTCGTGTCGGATCCGTGTAGTTCTATTTCGAGGCATCAAAAAATGACAAAGCAAGAGAATCTCGCTTCTCCGCCTTCCGCGATAAGTCAGACGCGAGACACCGGCCTTTCTCGCAGAAAAGCGTTCGGTCTGTGCGCCGGATTGCCGCTACTTCAGGCGCTCTCGTCCGTCCCGACCGCCACGCGGCATCTCCTGGTCAAGTGGATAGTTTTCAGCAGGTGCCAGGTGTCATAAGGTGGAGGATTGGTGCCGTCGAGATCACGGCCGTGAGCGACGGTGTCTCAACGCTCCCGCTGGAGGTAGTGCCAAATGCGGACTCCGACATTGCGATGAAGCTTGCTGATGCAGCATTCCTACCAAGTGGAAAGGATCTTCCGATTGCAATAAATACCTACCTCGTGCGAAGCGGGAATAGACTCGCCCTCGTCGATACTGGTGGTGGCAAATTCTTCGGACCGCTGGCGGGCGTGCGCCAGCAGAATCTTAGGGCCGTTGGCATTACTCCCGAGCAGGTCGACGTTCTTGTTCTCACGCACCTTCACCCTGACCACGTCGCGGGAATGGTGACAGATGATGGCCGGGCCACTTTCCCAAAGGCCACACTCATGGTTCACGAGGCGGAACTGGCCTACTGGAACGACGATGCTCGCCTCACCAAAGCGCCCGCGGTGCAAAGGCCTTGGTTCATGATGGCCCGTAACGCGATCGCGCCATACGCAAAGCGCACAGAGCGCTTCACGCAAAACGGAGAGATGATCCTGCCGGGCATGACGGTGGAGGAATTGCCTCGCATGCACAACGAGTTCGTCTAGCGGTGAGCATTTCGACGACCTCCAGCGGTCGGGGCCTGCACGTGTGGAGCGCGTGAGCGGCGACCCCAGGTAGCTGTTTGAGGCCGTCTGATAGCCATGTTCTCCTGCCTGAATGGCGGACTGACCGATCTTCGCGAACACAGCCGGAAATCCGCCGGAAGCGTGGTTACGGACGAGAATTTGAGAGGTGCATATCTCCCTGACATCGGGGCGCACATCGTGGCACCCGTCTGCGACGAGAGTTCGAGGTCGGTGTCCTTGAGACTTGACGAACGGCACCGATGCGCGCTTTGCTAGCCTAGTTGCGAGAATGGCGGTTATCGCAAGTTGACCTGCATCCGCCTCCCTGCAAGTCTG